>JAFRAF010000215.1 GCA_017405545.1 Oscillospiraceae bacterium
AGAGGCTGCCTATGTTGAACGCGCTCTTTAATTCGGCAAGATAGTTGCCCAGTTCATAGTAATACTCGTCCCCGGCATTGCCTTCCTCGTAGTATCTGCCAATCATGTCGCCGTCTATATGAGCGGCCGCCAGCTGGGCTGTCTGGCGCGCCTTTTCTGAGTAGAATTTCGTGGTGCTGTCCCAGTATACTACCGCGCTGTAGGCAGTTGCCAGCACGCCGGTCAGAAAGACAGCCGCCGCAAAAAGCATCGCGAGCTTGCCCGCGAGCCTTCTTATTTTTTTCTTCTTCATATATAACACGCTCCTATAGAGGCACTGGTATATTCTTCTGACATAATGCACGGCGCCGGGGCGTCATGCGTCCGCTCTTGGCCGGGATCAGCTCTTGTATACACTTCTGTACCAGTTGTACTGCTGTGACACCCATCCGCCGGACATCTCGTTGAGCTCCATGGCCTGTCTGTTGAACTCAGCTATGGCCGAGTATACGGCGCAGGCGTTGTCGTTTATCTCGCATCTGGCGTTGTACAGCTCGCTCTTGTCCGCGCTGTTCATCAGGTATCTGTCCTGTATCTCCATGGCGGAGTCATAGCTGTCCACATATTTGTCCTGGGCGGAGATAACGTCCTCATACGCCACCTGCAGGTTCAGTATTGCCCTGCTCACATCCTCGGACACCACCTTGGCGTCCACGGTGTAGACCACTTCTATCTTGGGTTCAGTCACAGTCTGCTTAGAGCTGTTCCCGTTTTTATACTGGGCCGGGTCGTCGGGGTCAGTACCGCCGCTGGCCTGCTGAGCCGCCGCTGCGGCGGCCTGTGCCTCGGCCCTCTTGGCGGCGGCTTCCTCCTCCGCCTTGGCCTTCGCCTTTTCCGTTTCAACCTTCATGGCGGCGTCCAGCACAGACTGGGCGTTCATGGTGGACGGATCGAACAGCAGGAGCATGGACTCCAGATCATAGCCAGAGGGGTCCATATCCGTCTCTGTCTTTACGGAGAGCTCGCACATCTCCATCTGAGCCTCAAGCCGTGTGACGGATTCCTCCAATTCTCCCACCTTTGTCTCCAGTTCCTTTACACTGCTCTCATCGCCTTCGGCCAGCTTGACCTTTTCCCTTTCCTCGACGAGCAGTTCATTCAGCAGATTCCTGCTCTCATTATCCGCCGCCGCTCTCTCCGCGTATTCGTAGTAATCCACCATGTCCCTGAACACGGGGTACTCGGAGTTTTCTCTGCTGGCCTTGAGCAGGATGTTGTCCACCGATTTTGAGCCGTAGTATGAGTTCTGTTTGCCGCTGCTGCCCTTGCTGCCCGAGCTGCTGCCGGAGCTGCTCCCGGAGCTGCTCCCGGAATTGCTGCCTGAGCTGCTGCTCTTGCCGCCGGAGCTGCTCTTGCCGCCCGTGCTGCTCACGGTCACGGACCGCGCCTTCAAAAGGCCCAGCTTTCTGGTAAGGGCGTCAAGTCTCGCGCCGGCCTCCGAAAGCTCGTCCGTATCCGCCGGGCTAGATGGCATCTGGCTGTTGCTCGCCCACTCGGTCATGACTATCTCGCCGCCGTCGGAATCCATCCAGACGGTGCAGCTGCAATCGTCGAACACGTATTTAACATAGTGCCTGCCGGCATTATTGACGCCGCAAGCCTCGGGGAAGTCGGTCGTGCCCTGTCCCTCGGACGCGCTGTACTCCAGCCCGCTGTCGGAGAGCCACTGCTCGAATTCTCCCCGGTCCTTCCATTTGGCGCTGTCCATAAAGTCGCTGCCCCTGGGGTCGTAATATACATAGTAAACCTCGGCGGGGTTGTCGCTGCTCTGATAGCTGCAGAGCATTGTCACGCCCTGAGAGGGCACGCTTATGGTAAAGCCGTTGCTGCCCGCGTTTTCCGTCGTCGCGGCGCCGGCGAACATCTCTCTGACAGCCGGGACCTCCGCTCCTATAATGGAGGGGAAATCATAGCTGCCCTTGAGCATGCTCCCGCTGTATACGGCGGCGCCGGACTCGTCGTAGAGCCTGCCGTATCCGTCGGGAACTCCTCCCGCAGAAGTGCCCTCATAGCAAAGGGCCCCGTCACGGTAACGCTGTATATTGCCCGTGATCTCACCGTTTTCAAAATTGCCGACCGCCTTTATGCCATCGTCCATGCTGAGGGAGCCGTGGCCGGAATAAACGCCGCTGGCAAAGCCGCCCGTATATATGGCTGAGCCGTCCTCCTTGTACTCGGTTCCCTCGCCGTCAAAGAGGCCAAGGGCAAAGCCGCCCTTGTATTTGACAGCGCCGCTTCCGTAGTACATGACGCCCTGGCCCTCATAGAGGTCGTTGGAAAAGTCTCCCTTGTAGTTCATGACGCCGTACTTATAGGCCACGCCCTCGCCGTTGCGCCTGCCGCCGATGAATTCGCCCTTGTACACCAGCTGTCCGTTGGTGTACTGGGAACCGCTCCCCTCGTATTCGCCCGCGGCGAAACTGCCCTCGTACTCCACATTTCCGCTGGAATCGTAGGCCGTGCCGTAGCCCTCGAACATGCCTGACTTGAACTCTCCGGTGTAAGCCAGGGAGCCGTCGTCATAATAGCTGCCGTTTCCGGAGTACACGCCGGTCATATATTCGCCGTCGTACTGGAGCCGACCCTCCGGGTCGTATTCCTTGCCCATGCCCTCAGCCTGTCCCGACTCAAGAGTTCCGTGGAAAAAGAGATGCTTTTTCGCGTCGTCGTAGTATATCTTCACCTTGCCGCTGTGCTGGGCTATGGCAGGGTCGCCCACGGTATATTTTACCGTAAGGTAGTTCTCCTGCATCCAGGGATATATCCACAGCCAGAAGGCGATGATCAGCAGGACAAGCAACAGAGCCAGGAGCCGCAAAAGCCACTTGGCTATAAAAAACCTCCGGGTCTCAACATAGCTGGAAAAGCCCGCCGGCTGAGCGCCGGCGTCCGCTGAGGAAACGACTCTGTGAATAGCACTCTCAGCTCCGGGAGAATCCTGCCCGGAGCTTCTGCGCTTCGTTCCGAAGCCGGATATGGGTCTTTTAAAGAACGTCACGCAGGTCCTGTAGCATACGCCAAGAGTCTTTGCGATCTGTCCGAATATGTAACTCAACACAGGTTTATCCCCCTATGACAGTCCGGATACAGACCCCCGGTCTGAAAGCAGACCGGGCCGACAGTCATCAGAAATTACCGTAATTAACCGCTATATATATAATCAGTATCAGAACGACCAGCAGTATGAGTCTGGATACTATCCTTCTGCGTCTTTTGTTGCGGTACTCGCGCGGGATCCTCAGCTTCTGCTCCGGGGTCTTTCTGATATAGCCGTCCGGAGCCGTGAAAAGCTTTCCCCCGGCGCTTCTCGACGCGGCATAGCTCTCCTCCGTCCAGATATACAGCCCGTCCCGGCAGACCTTTTCCTTTCCTGGGACGGCGTCCGGCATATCCGAAGGCCCGTTGAGTATTCTGTTGGCCGCGCTGACAATGCTCTCCTTTTCCACCGTTCCCACTCCAAATCAATAGTCAAGGCTTATTTCGCCGGGTTCCTCTCTGTCGAAACGATCCGCCAAGTACAGGTAGAACCGGGCCGCGCCGTCCTTTTCGTTCTTGCGCGTGATGTCCATGAACGTGCGCTTTGCCTTTGCGAAATCTCTGCTGTATATGGTATAGACGCCGTCGGCAAATTCCTGGGCTGTGTTCAGCTTTCCGGAACGCACGCCGTATGTGTCGCCGTCAATTATCTCGTACACTCTCACCAGCTCATCGCCGGTGCGGGTCTTGCCCAGATATCTGGACGAGTAATCCGACGCCCTTTCGGCCACGGCGTCGGTGCACAGTATGCCAGCATCCAGCCGCTCGAACAGGCTGAGCAGTCTGCCGCCCACGTCAAAGCCCGCGGACACCACAGCGGGTTCCATCCTGCGCTCGTCTCCCACGACGCCCATTTTCACCTGGGCCTCGTCGAGGGCTATGTATATACCCAGATCAGGCAGTCCCTGCCGCACTCTGTCTCTGGCGAGTCCGTTTATCTCCTGCCTGATGGAGACCGCCGCGCTGACGGCTTCAACCGTGGCGCAGTCGAACAGGGCCGTAAAGCCCTCGGCGCCGCTGCGGCAGATCGTGCCGCCGTTGGCGCTGATATGTCCCGATATGCGCTCCATCACGAGATTGGCAAGGTCGAATATCTCCTTGTCGTCGGAGGCGCTGATGTCTCCGCTGAACACATATTTTGCGGACATGGTGAACATTTTCCTGCAGGCAAAGGTCTCGGTCCCGGCCTGATCCGGGGTCGGCACACCCATGAGGGCCAGCATGTCGCCGGGGATGAAGCGCTCGTAAAGCCTGCCGCGTTTCGCGCCCTCGGCCACAGCCTCGTTCATCTTATTGGATATGCTGTTGACGGACTTGGCCAGTCCCTCGAACTCATCCCCGCTGTTTATGACCAGCTTCACCTTGGGATTGCCCGCGGCGATGGCGTCAAGAGCGCCGGATGCCTTTTTCACCTTGCCGCGTATGGAGAACAGCGCGGCAAGCACCGCCGCCCAGAAGGCCAGCGCGCCCACAGAGGCGGCGGTCGTCGCTGTTTTGTAGACATCGCGCGCCTCGTCGAGGAGCCTGTCGCCGTTTAATGTGGCGGCGAGGACCGTCTTATTCCCCATATCGGTGAAGACAGAGTAGTTGTGGCCTCCGTCGGCGTAGCAGTCGCAGTATCCGCTGCCGGATTCAAGGGCGCTTCTCAGACCGTTCTCGTAGTTGCCTGAGTGGAACATGGCTGTGGAGATGGTCCCGGCCTCATGTCCGCCGCTGGACTCTCTAACCACGAAATCTCCGCCTTCGCCCAGGCCGAAAAGCACCAGTTCAACATCGGGGAAGCTGTCAGAATTCACCGCAAAGGAGCTCAGATCGGTCTCTCCCGTACCCGCGTCGGGCAGCAGCTGCGCGGCC
>JAFRAF010000216.1 GCA_017405545.1 Oscillospiraceae bacterium
ATAATAAGCAAGTTTACTCCGTTTCATAATCGTAATAACCGTCCATTCCGTCGCTGATGATCCTACCGTTGTCAATCGCGATTACACGCTTTGAAAACCGTTCCACAAGTTCCTTCTCATGGGTCACGACCAAAACCGTCGTCCCAAGCTCGTTGATTTTCTCGAGCAGCATCATGATCTCAAGGCTTCTGGCCGGATCCAGATTACCCGTGGGCTCGTCCGCTATAATGATGCTCGGGTTGTTGACCAGGGCTCTGGCGACAGCAACTCGCTGCTGCTCGCCTCCGGACAGCTCATGGGGATAGCGCTTGGTCCTTGAATCCAGTCCCACCAGATCCAGTACATAGGGCACGCGCGTGCGTATGTCCTTATTCGATGCTCCCACTACCCGCATGGCGAAGGCCACGTTCTCATACACCGTTTTGTCATCAATAAGCCGGAAGTCCTGGAATACTACGCCCAGCGTACGGCGCAGGTACGGCATCTTGGAATATTTTATGTTGGTCAGGTCAAAGCCGTTTACAATTATCTTCCCATCCGTCGGCGCGATCTCGCCGGTGATGAGCTTGATGATAGTTGTCTTTCCCGAACCGGAAGGGCCCACCAGAAATACAAACTCGCCGTCTTCGATCTTGAAGCTTATACCTCTAAGCGCCTTCGTCGCGTTCTCATAGGCCTTGAACACATCTGTCATTTCTACCATATATGCTCGGATCCCTTTCGATTGTATTTGCAGTCGTTTACATTTTCTGAGAGTCAAGGTATTGCTTGACCATAAGCGCCACCTTGAAGACTATCGCCTGGTTAAACTCACGCAGGTCAAGCCCCGTAGTCTTTTTGATCTTGCCCAGTCTGTACACAAGGGTGTTGCGGTGCACAAAGAGCTTGCGCGAGGTCTCTGATATATTGAGGTTGTTCTCAAAGAACTTGGTTATGATGCTCAGGGTCTCCTCGTCGAGGGAGTCCAGCGGGTTCTTCTTGAACACCTCTGAGAGGTACATCTCACACAGAGTCGTGGGGAGCTGATATATAAGCCGGCCTATACCCAGATTCTCATAGTTGATTATGGTCTTATCGGACTCAAAGACCTTTCCCACGTCTATTGCAACCTGGGCCTCCTTATATCTGTCAGCCAGGTCGCGCAGGTGCTTTGCCGGGGTGCCGATGCCGATGACCGGCTTTATGCCCAGCTCGGACTTGAGGGCGCTCTCCACCTTCTTCGCGGTCTGAAGTATCTCCTTGGCGTTCCCCTCGTTGGCCATCTCGCGGATGATGACGATATCGGTCTCGCTCATGGACAATACAAAGTCCTTCTGCTTGTCGGGGAACATCTTCTGCACCGTTGCGAGAGCGGCCGCGTCTGTCTTGCCCACCTGTCTCACAAGGTAGACGGCCCTCGGCGCATCGGTGACGAAATGCAGCTCTCTGGCGTGCGCGTAAAGATCACCCGGCAGGATATTGTCAATGAGAATATTCTTTACAAGCGCGGTCTTGTCATAGCGCTCCTCAAAGTGGAGCTTTGCCTCCACGAGGGCAATACAGGCCATGCGGCAGATGCACGCGGCCATCTCATCTGTGCCGTCGACAAACACGGCATAGTCAAAGTGGTCGTCGTTGCCGCTTAATATCTTATACGTTCTCTGGTCATCGGTGATAAGGCCGTCCCATGAGGACAGTCCGAAGCCGGCCGCGCCGCCTACAGCCGTTCCTATGATAGACAGCTCGCTGCTTGCGATAACATTCCCTTCCGAATCAACGACGCCTATAGTCCTGTCAGTGGCATCTTTCATCTGTACGATGATACTCTGAAAATATCTGCTTGACATCATTACCCTCCCTGAGCGGATTTTGCACCCTTGGGGCGAAAAAACTCACAAATAATTTGTTCAAAACGACCACTTAACATAATAAACGTTTTTTTGTCAATATTCAATAGTTTTTTTTGAATTTTTTAATAATTTGTAGCTACTTTTTAACTATTTGTTTTAAGAATACGGTTTATGTTGATTATTTTTGGTAATAGTGTCCTATTCAAATCAATAAAATATACCGATCATTGAAAAAAACCATGGTATTATTCATAAAAACTTAGTCAGACCGCATAAAACATACCATGAGATAAAACAGGTAATGAGAGGGAAGCATATGTTCATATTCACATGGAAGTTCAGCAAAGCCAAAGCGGTTATCCTCGTTCTTCTGCTGGCGGCGGTGCTCTGCGCCGTGATACTTATAGCCGGGAACAGGGACAGGACAGAGCGGGGGCAGGCCGAGGTTGCCTCCGGGAGCTCCGATGCCAACGATGCAAGGCTGGATTATCTCAGCTCCCTTGGCTGGCAGGTGGAGCCGGAGCCCGTTGAAACACAGACCGTAGTCATACCCGAACAGCTCGACGGCGTATACAGGCAGTACCATGAGCTTCAGCTGAGCCAGGGCTTTGACCTGAGCCAATATGCCGGGCTTGCGGCCAGGCGATATACATACAAGGTCACAAATTACCCGGGCGACAGGGATAATGTGGTCGCGGACATTATCGTCTACCGGGGCACAATAATAGCCGGAGACATACAGAGCGTCGCTCTGGACGGCTTCATGTCCGGCCTTGACTATCCAGGCGGATAGGCGGATAGGCGCAAAGGTCCGCCGCGGGGCTCCACGGGCCCTCACGGCGGGCAGTGTGTTCGGTATTCCGTACGGCATATGCCGCAGGTGCTGTTCCGCCGGCATCCATCCGGATTGCGTTCAAGCACGATCAAAGGGCGGACCCGTACAGATCCGCCCTTTCAAGCCTTAGCTTAATAATAACGCTTATTCTTGTTCTTTCTGGCCGCCTCGGATTTCTTGCGGCGCTTAACGCTGGGGCTCTGGTAGTACTCCTTCTTCCTAAGGTCCGACATAACACCGGCCTTTGCGCAGTTTCTCTTAAATCTCTTTAAGGCACTGTCCAGAGACTCATTCTCCTTAACATGGACTTCCGACATCTATTTCCCTCCCTCCAAATACGCCTGCCACAGGCGCTTTAAGGGCCATTTTTCTATGGCTTTTAACAGAAGTATTATATACTCATTGTCA
>JAFRAF010000027.1 GCA_017405545.1 Oscillospiraceae bacterium
CGAAACCCATCTGGCCCGCGACATTGTAAATGCCGGTCATGGGGAGCGTCTCGGGGATATTGCTGCCCCAGGCTCTGGGCATGGCGACCCACTGGATGAATTCCTCGGGCAGGTCGGCGGTCTTGCTGCCGGGCATGTAGACCCGGAACTCCTTGCCGTTGTCAAAGCCATAGGGATCGCTGGCGATGTAGCGGACGCCGTCCTCGATCCAGCTCTCGTCCTTGGCTTTCTCAGTGGTTATGGACCTGAGCTGCATGGAGTACTCGCTGTCGCTGAGCTTGACTACGTCGGAGAAGCGGCCGCTGAAGCTACATACATACATGGTACCGTTGGGATAACCCTCGCCGGTGTCGCCCATATCGGAATCATGGAAGGAGCCGCTGAAACTGCCGTCATCCTTGATCTGTACGTCGGTGCTCCAGCCGCCGGCCCCGGAGCTGAAGTAGAATTCTTTGCCCGCCAGCTGTGAGAAGAGCTCTGCGGAGTAGTCGGTTTGGTCGATCGGTTCGGTCTGGTCGTTCTCACCGCCGTCGCCGAAGCCCATCTGGCCCGCCACATTGTAGATGCCGGTTATGGGCAGAGTTTCTGGGATATCGCTGCCCCAGGCTCTGGGACTTGCGACCCACTGCACGAACTCCTCGGGCAGATCGGCGGTCCTGATGCCGGGCATGTAGACGCGGAACTCCTTGCCGTTGTCAAAGCCGTAGGGGTCGCTGGCGACATAGCGGACGCCGTCCTCGATCCAGGTCTCGTCCTTGGACTTCTCGGTGGTGATGGACTTGAGCTGCATTGAGAACTCGTTTCTGCTGAGCTTCGCCGCATCGGAGAACTGGCCGCTGAAATTGCAGACATACATGGTGCCGTTGGGATAGCCCTCGCCGGTGGTGCCCATGTCGGCGTCATGGAATGAGCCTGTGAAGCTGCCGTCCGCCTTTATCTGCAGCTCAGTGCTCCAGCCTCCCACTCCGGAGCTGAAGTAGAAGTCCTTGCCGGCCAGCTGTGAGAAGAGCTCGGTCGAATAGTCTATCTTGTCGCTCTCGCCGATCAGCGCAGTATGGGTCTTGGCGTCGTAATCCACGGGCAGGCCAAGGGCGTTGGCCACGGCGCGGATGGGGAGGTAGGTGGTGCCCTTGTATACGAATACGTCTACGGGATTGCCGTTTACGTCCTTGGGCTCCACGTACTCGTTGTTCACATAGACCGCGATGCCTGTGGTGATCTCGATAGCCTTGGTCACGGAGGCGGCAAATGAGGGAACTGCCAGCATCATGACCAGTACGGCGCATAAGACACCGCAGAAAAAGGTTCCTATTCTTTTCATTTTGATCTCCTTTCGCCGCTTTTCGCGCGGCATGTAATTAATAATTTTTTTGCGTTATGTGGGGCTGCTGCCCGGGCGTGACGCCGGGAACCCCCCCGGTTCTGTCGCCTATTCGATTATCTGAAGCTCCTTGGGGTACTTGTTGAGCACCTCGCAGCCGTCCTCGGTTACAAGGACAAGATCCTCCAGCCGCACTCCGAACTCGCCCGGCAGGTATATGCCCGGCTCGATGGAGAATACCATGCCCGGCTCAAGGGGCGTATCGGAGGCGGAGCTGACGTCCGGGGGCTCGTGGCACTCAAGGCCGCAGCCGTGGCCCAGCCTGTGTGTGAAGAAGGGGCCGTAGCCGCCTTCGGTGATGATATCGCGGGCGGTCTTGTCCAGCTGTGAAAGCAGGACTCCCGGGCGCACCATGGCCTCGGCCGCCTCGTTTGCCCGCCTGACCAGCTCGAAGACCTGCCGCTGCTTGTCGCTGACGCTCTTGTAGAACACCGTCCGGGTCATGTCGCACCAGTAGTGGGAGATGGGGGTGAAGATGTCGAAGATGATGCTGTCGCCGGGCTTGAGCACCGTACCGTCCCCGCTGTGGTGGGGGTCGGCTCCGTTGGGGCCGAAGCAGACCATCTGCACGCCCTCGCCGTCGGCGCCGCGGGCCAGGAACTCCTTATTGACAAGGCTTGCCAGCTCGTTTTCCCGTACGCCCTCTCTGACAGCGGATATGGCGGCACTGACCACCTGATCGTTTATGGCGGAGCTGCGGCGCATGGCCTGACGCTCAGCCTCGTCCTTGAGCTTCCTTGAAAGGTCCACCGGAGCGGAGCCCTGAACAGGCGTGATGTCGGGCCTGTGGGCCATGAGTCCTATGAGGAATTTGCTGTACCAGAACTTGTCTATGCCCAGCTTCCCCGGACGCAGGGCCTTTGCCAGATCGGCCACCGGGTCCTGGCTGTCCGCGTGGGTGACAAGGGGCAGCTCGGGACTTGATGTGAGGCCGAATATCTCGTTGCCGAAGAGTATGGTCCGGCCCCCATCGTCGACGTAGAGGGCCAGCATCCGCTCGTGGGGATCCACGTAATAGCCCGTCAGATAGTAGACCGAGGCCGTGGCGGTGACGATTATCTGGGACAGGCCCTCCTCCCTCATGTGGGAGATGACCCTGTTTAAACGTCCTTTATCCATTGCGCTTCTCCTTTTTTATATTTAACCTGAGAGGTTGAAATCTGTCAACATTATAATGCTGACAGCCGCCTGTTACAAGAGAAACAGACGGCTGTTTTGATTTTTTATTTCGTTTTTTTATTTCAGCATGACGCAGACTATCCTGCAGGGCCTGTCACCGCGGTTTTCACACCAGTGACTCTCGCCCCGGGGGATCAGCGTCGCCTCGCCCGCGCCGCAGAAGCCCTTGAAGTCGCCGCACTCGGTATATACCTCGCCC
>JAFRAF010000217.1 GCA_017405545.1 Oscillospiraceae bacterium
AAAATCAATACTTAAGTAATTAAAAGCAAGCTCCTCTCCGGGGTCAGCACGGATGCCGTGTCTGACCCCGCCGGGGAGTTTAGCTAATTACGATGAACTAACTCACCAACAAACGGGCCGCAGCCTATGGATAAACGGCCCGTCCCCGCGGCGCACAACGGGAAAAAGCGGTGATAATCCGTCATCAGCGCGGCCCTTCGGCAGCGCGGGGAACTACTGTATACCGGCCATTCACGACTTATGCCGGTTATACATATATAAATAAGACTTGTGCTGCATACAAAAACCGATCAAAACAAATTGGAAATTTCTTTTTGTTTAAGATGACAAGTTGACATAGCCATGTAAAACTGATAATATAAATACGCTGGATAAAACTAATAAGTTTTTTCTCGCAAAATTTATACATTATGTCAATTGTCAATAAAGTGTTCCGATCGAACCGGCTTCCGCAAAACACAGCTTGACATGTTCCCTGCGTGCTAAGCCGGTCGTCCTGTCGGGATTACCAATTAGGCATTGGATGTAATTCATATAAATCAGAAAGAAAGGTGAACGATCTATGGGCAGAGCAAAATTCATTACCGCCGAACAAGCCGCTGAGTTTGTAAAAGACGGCGATACTGTTGGTGTCGTAGGTTTCCGTATTCAGGGTTGCCCTGAGGAACTCATTTACGCGCTCCAGCAGCGTTATCTGAAAACCGGTAGTCCTAAGGGCATTACCACCACGCACGGTGCGAGCCCCTCACCCGGACTTGGATTCGATCCCGAGCATCCCCAGGGCATGAACCTGCTGGGCGCTCCCGGTATGGAAGGCTGCATTATCAGAGATATCGGCGCCCACATGGGCCTCAATCCCCTGATCAATGCTTGGATCACCGATAATAAGATTGAGGGCTACTGCATTCCCGAGGGTGTTATGATGCACCTGTACCGCGCCAAGGCCGGTAATAAGCCCTGCGTAGTAACTCACGTCGGCCTCGGCACCTTTGCCGATCCCCGTGAGACCGGCTGCCAGCTCAATGCCAAGAGCACCAGAAAGATTGTCGATCTGGTAGAGATAAACGGCAAAGAGTATCTGCAGTACTACACCTTCCCCATCAATGTTCAGTTCATCCGCGGCACCACCGCTGATGAGAACGGCAATATTTCCATGGAGCGCGAGGGCAACATCCTCGAGCATAAGGTCATGGCGGGCGCCTGCAAGGCCTCCGGCGGTATCGTTATCGCCCAGGTCGAGCGCGTAGTCAAGGCCGGCACCATGGATCCCAAGAGCGTTGTAGTGCCCGGCATCATGGTAGACTATGTTGTCAAGTGCTCCGATCCTCAGAGATTCCACAGACAGTGCGCTGACGATTACTATAATCCTTCCCTCTCCGGCGAGATGCAGTTCCCCATGGATTCTGTTCCCATCGCTCCTCTGGACGAGCGTAAGGTAATGTGCCGTCGCGCCGCACTTGAGATGCGTCCCAACATCGTTGGAAACCTTGGTATGGGTGTTCCCGAGACTCTTGGCGCCGTATGCGCCGAGGAGAACATCGCAGACCTCATGACCCTGACTGTTGAGCCCGGCCCCATCGGCGGTGTTCCCGGCAAGGTAGAGGCCTTCGGCTGCGCCTACAACGCCGAGGCATATATTGATCAGCCCGACATGTTCGACTTCTATGACGGCGGCGGACTTGACCTGGCGGTTCTCGGCCTGGCTGAGATGGACCAGTACGGAAACATCAATGTTTCCAAGTTCGGCCGTGACATTGCCGGCGCCGGCGGCTATATCAACATCACCACCTCCGCCAAGACCGTTGTGTTCTGCGGCGCTATGATGGCCAAGGGCCTGCGCGTAAAGATAGAGGACGGCAAGGTTGTCATTACCCAGGAGGGTAAGGTCAAGAAGTTCGTACAGAACGTGGCCCACAAGACCTTCTCCGGCGACTACGCCAAGAAGACCGGCCAGAAGATCCTCTACGTCACCGAGCGTGCCGTATTCGAGATGCGTGAAGACGGCCTCACCCTGACCGAAGTTGCCCCCGGCATCGACTACAAGACCCAGGTACTGCCCAACATCGACTTCGAGTGCAAGGTCGCTCCCGACCTGAAGGAGATGGACGCCCGTATCTTCCAGGAAGGCCCCATGGGCATCCGCGACGAGATCCTGGCAAAGGGATAAGTTCAAATATCATCCCGGGGCGGCATGCCGCCCCGGGAGCTGAAGCAAAACCCGCACCTTAACACATTTAATACTATCTTCATACATACTTCGCTATATTTGTCGTAAAGACAACTATATATAATTTTTTTAATGGAGGTTCAAATCATGGAGATGTTCTTGAAGACCAGAGAAGAGTATCAGAAAGAAGTCCGTGCCATGCGTAAGAACGTATGGAAGGATGGACACTGGATCGAGGATCTGTTCACCGAGCCCAGCACCTGCCGTATGATGGAGCTGAACTGCTACAAGTACGACATGCTGAATGACCCCGAGTGCCAGCCCCTCATGACCGCCAAGTCCGAGTTCGGCGATTACAAAGTCGCCCGTTGGCTGACCATTAAGCACAGCGCTGAGGATTGCATGATGTCCTCAAAGATGAAGAGACTGATTTTCGATAACGTTGGCACCTGCGCCGCTTCCGCCTGCACCGGCTGGAACGCCATGCAGACCATCTTTGCCGTTGGCTATGACTGCGACAAAGAGTACGGCACCCACTACTATGAGAGAATCACCAACTGGCTGAAGAAGGTCGAGAAGACCGCCTGTAAGGTTGCCGGCGCTCTGACCGACGCCAAGGGCACCCGTCTTCTGGGCGGCGCTCAGATCGGCCAGCAGGCTGATCCTGACGTCTGCGTACATAAGGTCGCCGAAGATGAGAAGGGTATCTATGTAACTGGCGCCAAGATCATGATCGCCCATGCTGCTTCCGCTCATTGGCTGTTCATCGTTCCCGGTTACAGATACAACGAGGAGAACAAGGAGTACGCTGTTGCTTTCGCAGTACCCCGTGACGCTGAGGGCGTAACCCTTATCCAGACCGATATCCGCGACAACAACATCAAGCCCGAGAGCTGGGATGACATGAGATTCAATGACCACTGCTCTTGGATCATCTTCGACAACTGCTTCATCCCCCACGAGCACGTATTCCAGAACGGCGAGGCCAAGTACTCCGACGCGTTCGTAACCCTGTTCACCGCTAACTACCGTTCCGAGATCGGCGGCTGCGTCGCCGGCCAGGGCGATATGATGATCGGTGCTGCTGTCGTCATGAACCGTGCCAACGGTCTGCCCGACAAGGTCATCCAGGACAAGATCACCGACATTATGATGATCAACAACATGTTCTACGGCATCGGCCTCGGCGCTCTGCTCGATGGCTGGATGCACGAGTGCGGCATCTGGTTCGCCAACCCCAACGTTGGTCACTCCAACAAGTACTGGATCGGTAAGTACTATGCCGAGCAGTGCCGCATCCTGCAGGATATCGGCGGTGGTATCGCTGAGACCGGCTGCATGCCGAACTACACCGACTGCACCAGCCCCGAGATGGGCCCCACCATCATGAAGTACATCAAGGCCAACCCCGCTGTCTCTGCCGAGACCAGAGCTCGTGCTGTACGTCTCTGCGAGTGGCTTGAGTACGGTAACGGCTTCCTGGCCTTCATCCACGGCGGCAGTTCTCCCGACGGCGCAAAGATGGTTGTCCGCAGCTGCTACGACCTCGAGTACCTGGCCAAGAAGGCTTGCTTCGTAGCCGGCATCGACGAGGTTCCCGCTCCTGTCGTAAAGGGCAAATAATTGATCTTAAGTCAATAGCCTGAATTAGTTCAGACACTTAGAGACGGTCGCTTTTGCGGCCGTCTCTTTTTTTATCTCCTTTTCCCGTTTATCATGTCAAAAAGCGTATGCACGAGCGCGCTAAACATTGACAAACAGACCTCTGTGTGGTAATTTATTCAGTGTGATACTTATTTATATGTATCAAACAATTTAT
>JAFRAF010000218.1 GCA_017405545.1 Oscillospiraceae bacterium
CGGTATGGAAACGCCGGTCACAAGTCCGTCCACTCCGTCAGTTATATTCACGGCGTTGACGCAGCCCTCGATTATAAATGCCGCAAGTACATAGTAAACTATCTCATTTATCGGTACCGTTACGCCGAAAAACGGGATATACACATTGGGAGAGACATAGCCGAAGCGTCTGAGCAGAATGATGAGCACGATTGCCACAACGAGCTGAAGAGCAAATTTTTGCTTTGCCGTGAGACCCAGATTCTGCTTTTTCTTGAGCTTCTCGTAATCGTCGAGAAAGCCGATAGCGCCGTAGATGAGCGCAAAGACAAATACAATAATGTGCACGGGGTTGCCGGAGGAGAGCTCCTTAAATCCCACCGCAAAACAGCTGACAAGTATACCTGCAATAAACATCAGCCCGCCCATGGTGGGTGTGCCCTGTTTTTTCTTATGCCATACCGGCCCGTCCTCGCGGATCATCTGCCCCGCCTTGATCTTCCTCAGCGCCGGAACCAGCACAGCCCCCACGATCGCCGTAACAGCAAAAGAGCATATAAACGCGCACAATAGTTTTGTCAGTATCGTCATTGTTTCACACCGTCAATTAATGTAGCTTTAGCGGCATGCATGCTCAGCAAGGGCCTGCGCCACAATTTCACGCTCGTCGAAATGTATTTTCTCGTGGCCGATGATCTGATATGTCTCATAGCCCTTTCCGGCCAGGAGTATTACATCTCCCGACTTGGCCTCATCAACGGCCCAGTTTATTGCCTCTCTGCGGTCCTCTATGACCTTCACGCCGGTATTGCTGTTCCCGATTCCCTGCAGGATGGCCTCAATTATCTTATCCGGCTCCTCAGTTCTGGGATTGTCCGTGGTTACGACAACCAGGTCTGAAAGGCGCGCAGCGATGTCCCCCATAATGGGGCGCTTTTTGGCGTCTCTGTCACCCCCGCAGCCAAATACGGTTATGACCCGCTTTTTCGCGAAGCCGCGTATGGTGTTGAGTATGTTTTCCAGGGCATCCGGGCTGTGGGCAAAGTCTATTATCACCGTAAAGTCCCTGCCTGTGGGGACCACTTCGGCCCTTCCCACAACGCCCGCGCATTTGCCTATGGCCTCAGCGGCTTCTGCCAGGCCTGATCCCAGCTTTACCGCCGCGGATATGGCCGCAAGGGCGTTATATACCGTGAACATACCGGGAATGCTCACCGACGTATCAGCCTTCAAGCCCTCGGTACAGGCTGTGAACTCCACGCCGTCGGATTTGAGCTCCACATCAGACGCGAAAATATCGGCACTCGCATCCTTTGCGGAGTAGGTGAATACCGGGCAGGTTGCCTTCTCCTTAAGACCTCTGCACCAGTCGTCGTCCAGATTGATTATCGCGCATCTGGACTGGCTGAGCAGCTTTGCCTTGGCGTCGCCGTATGCCTCCATGGTCACATGGAAGTCCAGATGGTCCTGCGTCAGATTCGTAAACACGCCCAGCTCGAACTCAACGCCGTACACTCTGTCAAGGTACAGGGCGTGGGAGGAGACCTCCATGAGCACATATTCGCATCCGGCTTTAACCATCCCCGCGAAGAGCTCCTGCAGCTCATAGCTCTCAGGCGTCGTATGCTCCGTGGGGATAATCAGATCACCAATGAGATTGTTATTCGTACCGATAAGCCCGATCTTTCCCTTTGTCGTCTGCTCGAGCATGCTTTTTAGCAGGGTCGTGGTAGTGGTTTTGCCGTTTGTTCCGGTCACTCCCACTATTTTGAGCTTTTCGGCCGGCTTCCCGAAATAATTGGCTGATACCACAGCCAGCTCCCTGCGGCTGTCCTCAACGATCACGAAGGGCACATCCGCTTCCGGCTTTTCCTCGCAGATAACGCACACCGCGCCTGCTTTTACCGCGTTGTCAATGAATTTATGTCCATCGCTCTGGAAGCCTCTGACAGCGACAAACAGAGAACCGTTCTCCGCCTTTCTGGAGTCATAGCACAGCCCGGATATCTCCATATCCATATCCGCTGTATTCTCCAGTATTTCAACCCCCTCAAGAAGCTTTGAAAGTATCATATACACACGTCCTTCTGCGACTAATAGCGTCCGAGGCTGCTGTTGCTCACAAGGGTGACCTCAATAACAGAGCCATAGGGTATCTCTGAGCCTGAATTGGCCGACTGGGTGGATACGGTGACGCTTGAATCCGTGGGTGATGCACCCGATGTATCCAGGAACAGGCCGTATTCAGCAAGAGTTGCCCTCGCCTCGCTGACGCTCATGCCGTACAGACTCGGTA
>JAFRAF010000219.1 GCA_017405545.1 Oscillospiraceae bacterium
GCCGAACTCAGGCTGTACAAGGGGTGCGTCAGGCTTCATCGCCTCCAGTACGTCATATACGGCGGGCCGTTCTTCATACTCGACCTTAATGAGTTCCACAGCCTTCTTGGCTATTTCCTCTGTATCAGCGGCCACAGCGGCGATCTCATCGCCTATGTAGCGGGGCTCATTTGTGAGTATGTACTGGTCACGCACGGGCTGGGTGCCGGGGTTGGCGGTGATACCGGCTGCGGCGCCGTTAAAGGGGATATGGGGGACATCGTCCCAAGTGCATATTGCCCTTACACCGGGCAGAGCCTCGGCCTCGCTGGTGTCGATGGAGACTACCTTGGCGTGGGCATAGGGACTGCGAAGAACCTTGGCGTAGAGCATATGGGGGAGATATATATCGGTGGTGAACTTACCGAAACCGGTGGCCTTATCAAAACCGTCGTTACGGGGCAGGCTTTTTCCTATATAATCAAACATGCTTACTCTCCTTTCCGGATACGCTCGGCAGCGCCGAGAACGGCTTCCTGTATCTTCTTGTAGCCGGTGCAGCGGCAGATGTTGCCGCCAAGAGCTTCCCTGACCTCATCAACGCTGGGATCGGGATTCTCGTCCAAAAGGGCCTTAGCGGACATTATCATACCGGGGGTGCAGAAGCCGCACTGGATAGCGCCGCGGTTGATGAACTCCTCCTGCAGGGGATGGAGTTTTTCGTTTTCGCCCATAAGGCCTTCGATGGTCTCGATAACGGCACCATGTGCGCGCATCACGGGAATGAGGCAGGAAGTGACGGCCTTGCCGTTGAAGATAACGGTGCAGGCACCGCACTCACCTCTGCGGCAGCCGATTTTGGTGCCGGTGAGACCGAGCTGATCTCTCAGAAAATCTACAAGACGGAGGTCGGGATTTACTTCGACTTCCATGTATTCGCCGTTAATAGTTGTACAAAGCAGCATTATTTACGCCTCCTGTCTTAATACTTTATGCCGAGCTGATCGGCGATGGATTCCAGGGCACGCCTTACGAGTATGGGCAGGGTAGCCTCTCTGTATTCCTTGCTTCCGCGGAGAGGATTGCTTCTGGGCTTGGCGTTGTTCATGGCCAGCTTGCCGGCCTCGGTCATGACCTCTGCGGTCAGCTCTTTGCCCACCAGATAAGCCTCAGCGTCGACGGCGTGTACGGGGCCTACGCCCACGGGACCCATGGTGATGCGGGCCCACTCCACCTTGCCGTCCACAACGCGGGCGACAGCCGCCACGTTGAGCATGGGCAGGGAGAGAGACTTGCGCAGCTCAAGACGGATGTAAGAGCCGGCCTCATTCTCCTTGAGGATGGGAATGCGGATCTCCTTCACCATCTCCTTGCTGGGGTCGATGGCGCTGCGGGCAAAGCCTGCATACATCTCACCCATCTTGCATCTGCGCTCTCCGCCCAGGGAGCAGATGACGAACTCGGGATCGTAGGGAGCCAAAGCCATGGCGCCGTCAGCCGCGGGCTGAGCGCTCATAACGTTGCCCGCCAGTGTGGCGGAATTCCTGATCTGCAGGGAACCGACACAGCCGGTGCCGAGAGTCAGAGACGGGCAGTGCTTCTTTACGAGCGGATTGTGGGTGATCTCAGTGAGAGTTGCGGCAGCGCCGATGACGAGGGTATCGCCTTCGAGCCTGATCTCCTTGAGCTCGGGAACGCCGGTTACATCAACCAGAGTGTCAGCCTTATGCTTGCCGGACTCGAGATCGATGGTGAGGTCGGTTCCGCCGCCCATGATAGCGCCGGTTCCGCCGGCTTGATAAAGACCGATGAGGGCCTCCTCAACGGACTTTGCAAGAATGTACTTCATATAACCCCTCCTATGATTGATTTCATGTGTGATTATTATGCTCTTAAGGAATTCTGCTATGGATTAGCTGTATAGAAATACAGCCTCATTGTAACAGCAAGCGTCTGAAAAAACAAGGTATGCTTTTGGATGTAGGACATAGTAAAAACCATATGTTTTAGAAATATATTCCTTTATTTAGTAGATATTAGACAAAATAGGGTGTATTTTTAGTAAATATGCACAAGCAAAAAGCGTGCTTTTTGTAAGACCATACCGTTGTGTAACTTCGACAACAATGGTATAATAATATTGTAGTTGAATATTTCTTGAATATATTCAACTTATATTCAGCTTATGTTCCGAACGTATTTTAAGGCGAAATCTTCATTCGGGGAGGATGCAGGGATTGCTAAAGTGCGACAGTAAGATAATTCTCTGTGATGAGCATGGGCTCAAAGTGTTTGGAGAGGGGCCCCTGAAGCTGCTTCTGAACGTAAAGGAATGCGGCTCCCTGAACGGAGCCGCGAAGAAGATGTATATGTCATATAAAAAGGCCCTCAGCCTTGTGGAGAAGGCGGAGGAGGGCCTGGGTTTCCCACTGCTTGTCAGCAAGGCGGGCGGCAACAGAGGAGGCGGAAGCGAGCTCACGCCAGAGACCGAGGAGTTCCTTGAGCTTTACGCTAAATTTTCCGCCGACGCGAAGGAGCGCGTCAGGGCCTGTTATGAGGAGTACTTCTCCAGATCCGACGGCCGATCGATATCGTAGAGCTCCCGCTCGCTTCCCGCCTGCACAAGGCGCAGCAGCTCCGGGTGCCGTTTTATAACATGACGTCCGGTCTCGTCTCTGGCGAGGTTTTTGAGTTCATTGAATGTTGACGCGGGGAAGATGACAGGATTGCCCGACTTCTCACCCCAGGCCAGGCGGATTATGCTCTCCGGGGATGCCGTAAAGGCCTCGACGAGCCTCCTTGTGGTTTCCGGACTCAGATATGGCTGGTCACACACGCAGAACATGCAGCCGGACGCCACGGGCGAGAGCTTTGCCATACCCAGGGCTATGGTCCGGGCGCTGTCATCGCTCAGGTCGTCGTTGGGAACGGGAGTGAATCCGTATTCTTCTGCCAGATTCAGGAGATTATCCTTCCTGGCCACCACAAGGACCTGGCTGAAGACATCGGCCGGTATGTTGGAAAAGACATGCTCCGCTATGGGCTTCCCCTCAAGCATGTAGCTGAGCTTGTCCGAGCCGAAGCGTTTTCCGTGGCCTGAGGCCATAATAACGCAGGATAGTTCCATCTTGCTGTTCCCCCCATTTTGCGGGTAAGTGCGTTCCCTGCCTTGCGTGTGCAGGCGGCAATCTATATCTTTAGTATATACTATTATAATATATGCAGTAAAGAGGTTGCTTTATAAATTCAGGCAGGACCGATGAGGTCCTGCCTTTCAAGTTCAATTCTGTTTGTTCACGCCGAAGCGCATGATTGCCTCCAGTACTCCGCCGCCCACGGCAAGGGCCTTTTCTGACACCGTATAGCAGTGCTCCGGCACCGACCGCGGATCGACATCGCCGGATTTCATATCCTTTGTCACGCTTATGCCGTCGGGCAGAAGCCCGCGGATTATTCCTGATATATTGGCAGTAATTGGTTTGCCGTTTACCCGGGCGACCACGTCGCCGGCCTCGACGATGTCGCCGATCTTTGCCAGGGCCTCGAAGCGGCCGTCGTCGGGTGCGCGGAGTACCCGCTCCCAGCTGTATCCCCCCACGTTGCCGGGGATGCCGCTGTTGGGTATGGCCGAGCCGTCGGTTATCAGACGTCCCAAGGTGTGGCCGCGCTTGGTCTCCACCACCGCATGGCAGTCCACACCCGCGGTAAAGCCGGGACCCACCCCTATGACGAGGGGGGCGTCGCTTTTCTTTATATCTATATTATATTTTGCCAGTCTGGCATCGACCTCCGCGTCCGGTCGGAGTTCACTCAGCCATCTGCCGTCCTGATCCACAAACACGGGTATGGCCCCCGAGGAGATGATCTCCTCGGCTCTGTCGATACTGTCGGCGAGGACAGCCTCCACATCCTCAACGCGGGTACACCCGTTTATGATAGCCTCTGAAAAACAGACGGTCCTGCGTATCGACGTAGGTATCTGAAGATCTGTCATATATACAGCAAATCCGGCGTGGTGGAGCCTGATGGCAATGCCGCTGGCTATATCCCCTGCGCCTCTGATAAGAACCTTGTACAATTCACGCCCCATCAACAGGCGAAGCGTACGCGTCGCCTTGAATAATGGGTTCCTCCAATCCCGCAATGAATTCCATAGCAAATAAAACGGTTTTGTATGTTCTCTGGTTCTAATGCCACTTTAGTACCAGAAATACTGATAAAGCATAAAAATACAATAATAATTATAACAGCAGAAACATAATAAATCAAGTGGGATAGCAGATAAATAATATATGAAAACACCTATGACATAATAATAAATACAAAAATTTCCCGAATATTGCCTGTATATACATAGTTTTTACCTAAAAAATACAATAAATATTTGCATTAAAATATTTTACCGATAGGATCAGGAAGGCGTGATTAAACTATGGTAATTTGATACACGAATATTAAATGAATATATTCAGAGAATATTCGTATTGCGCTCCGAAAATGTTCACGCAACTTATACCTGCCGAATGGATGTGTTATACGGGTTTCGTGCTCATTTTTCAGCGTTGCTCCATCTTTTGCTTCTGAGGGAGCCGATATAGGCCGGGACTTCCAGTAAGCCGGCCATATGGATTGCAAGCGCGGCGCTCTCGTCGCTGTCGACCTGGTTGATGAATACGGCGTCGCAGAGCTTTTCCGCGTTTATCACTGTCGCGGCGGTCTCCGGGCCTATCAAAGCGTCGGCGGCTGTCCCCGCCAGAAAAGCATAGCGCTCATAGCGATGTGCTGCCTCGTCTATCCTCCTGCCGAAAGCGGAGGCACCGAAGACCTGTATGGTTTTTGTATTGCCCTCCGGTATGACCGGTTCGTATTCCAAATGGGCCTTTGCCGGCAGATGCTTGGAGCCGTCGGCCTCCACCAGGATGTAGTCGGCCAGTCCGGCCAGCTCTGCCAGAGGTATGCTCGGGGCGGCCAGCTTGCCCTTCTCCGCGGGGACGCCCGCGCATATGCAGCCCTCCCTATCCAGCAGTCCGGCCAGTTCATCTGTGGAGTTGCCGTGGTACAGGGCTATTCCCTCGCTTGGGAAGATGCGGGTGGTGGTGCATATGATGCGTCTGTGACCCTTCAGCTCTTCCGCGAGAGTGCTTATCAGCGTGGTTTTGCCTCCGCTGCCTATGATCGAGTTTATCCCGGAACGTA
>JAFRAF010000220.1 GCA_017405545.1 Oscillospiraceae bacterium
CCTCTGCTCTATGCGTTTTTCGACGTGTCTTTCTCCATATCGCTTGGGTCAGGTCTGACAGTTGAGCGCAGGGGCGTGGAGGAGGATACAAAGCTCATCGACGCCAAGACTTCCGACAAAACGGGCAACGCTGTGACGCTGACTTACTATCCCACGGAGAACAGCATAAAGTACAGAACGGCCAGCGCTATTGACCAATATATTGACCCGTCAATTATGCCCGATTATATCCTCATCACCGACAGGGGCTGGGCGAAGCGAGATGAATACTTCGCCCGTAAGGATTATTATCTGACAGCCGCCCAGTGGGGAAAGCTGGACGAGAGCGATCAGGCGAACTACAAGCCCACCACTGACGGAAGGCACTACATAAACAAGAAGTACGCCACCGCCGCCAAGGCTCAGGAGGCTCTGGCAGCCGCATCCACCTACAGCTTCGAGACCGACAAGAAGGCTTTCAGCATCCGCTTCGACGGCAAGCTGTATGTACAGGTACAGCAGATGAAGAACGGCAAGTGGGTCAACGCGGATACGAACTCCGGCCTGGTCTCCGGCACAATATCCTCCGACGGCTCCGTCGACACAACCGTAGTCATGAAGCAGCAGGACGGCATGGAACTGAATGAGACCGTGCGTGTTGTGCTCCGGGCTGTGGAATACGACGAGAACCTGGCCACCGAGACCACAAAGATAAACTACCTTGTGCCTTACAAGGGTATATACGATTTTGTCCACTGGAACGGAATATTCCTGTCCCCCGAGCTGGCCATCGAGGCCGGTGTGGGCATAGGTGTCGAAGTCCTGAAGGCGGAGCTCTACATACACTTCAATATCGGTGCTTCTTTCACCTTCGGCGCATACAATACCAAGTATGACCCGGGTATCCCGGAGTATGTGGACAAGGACAAGAAGATTAAAAACGAGCTCTACCAGCCCAAGTATCTGCCCGCTAAGGTGGAGGAATTCGAGGCCGCCATCGGTATCGCGCTGCGTGTGGTGCTGATCCTGTTCACATATGAGCTGGACTTCGTCTCCTACCAGATAAGCTATGACGGAGAGGAATGGGAGTACGGCTGGCACTTCTTAAACGACATGGCGGGGAACGACGCCGACGACAGCGATATGGGCTTTACCATACGTCCGCCTCAACTCACCGCTGACAAGCAGAAGCTGTACAGCACGGAGAGCAACGCCAAGTACGAGCTCTTCACCCAGGCGTTCAACCCCGGAGACTCAAACGTACCCTTCCAGCTCTCCGACTACGCGAGTTCTGCCGATGCGGTGAAGCTCAGCGAGAACATCCCCGCGGGCAGCCAGTACAAGGTCCTGCGTGTGGGTGAAAAGAACTACATCGCATACACCATTTCCAGAGAGACCGCCGCACCCGAGGACAGCAGTATGCTGGTCCTGTCCGAGCTGGGCTATGACAGTGTGAACAAAGTCTACGGCCTGAAGAACCCCGTCGGCAGCGGGGAGGGGCTCTACATCCCGCTGGATAACGACTTGACCGGCGATCTGGATTTCAGCATCTGGGCCGATGGCAGCACCATCCACGCCGCGTGGGTGAGCTACGCGAGTCCCGCTGATACCATGCCCCTTATGCCCGAGGGCGATCCCTATTCCGCTGACGGCGTGACCATCGATGCGGATAACTATAAGGACTTCGCCGGTGTCGAAGCGGCACAGGCCTGGTACAGTTACTACGCGGCGCTTGAGAGCTACAATGCCGCTATGCAGGACCGAGCCAAATCAGCCGCGGAAAACACCGTGGTCAAAACGGCCAGCTGGACAGTGGGGAGCGGCACAGGCTTCTCAACACCCGAGACTCTGTCCGGCGGACCCGGCAGCTATGTCTTCCTGCCCGATTCCGCGGGCGACGGCTCTGTCGTATTCTTCGGCAGCAATGCCGCCGGGGATACGGACGGCAGCGCATACAGCGCCTATGCGGAGTATCAGGACGGCAAGGACCTGCCCGCGGAGGTAACGAACTACCTCAAGGCCACCAAAAAGGCCGTTCTGGACATGATGGGCACCCAGTCCGCCATGAATCTCGCGGTGAAAAACGGTGACAGCTGGAGCGTCAACTCAGCCGTCCTGAACTCCGGAGAGACTCTTGCCAACGTGGAGTTCACTTGTATAGATGGCGCATACTACGCGGCCTATACCACCGAGCGGACGGAGTACACCGGCGGCGACATGATAACCGTATACAGCCTGTACCTGCGGCAGGCGGGCGCCGACGGCAGTTGGGGACAGCCCTATCTGCTGCGGCAGCTGCGCGACTACGATCAGGACAAGGCCGGTATCGACGGCATGTACAGCGGAGGCGCGCTGATAGAGGGCAGGGACTATGACAGCCCCTATCTGTCCAACCTGCGCTTCCTCACCGCCAACCTGGACGAAAATGTTCTCACCGGCGGCGAAGAGCTGTCCACCCAGGACGCAGCGGACCAGACCATCCTGATATTTGAGATGGACGGCGCCAGCTATGTCATACCCCAGGCCCAGCTGAAGTCCATAACCGGCGGCAGCGGCGGTACGATATACCCCTTCTTCACCCCGACCGTCCGCACCAACCCCGACGGCGAAACGGTCTCCGACGAGGCCTCAGGCAAGCTGCAGGTCGACATCAATGTGGACACGGATGACAATATCTACGCCGTATATGTGGGCTCCGCCCCCGGCACCGCCGGCAACGCCCTGTACAGGGCCGCATATGACGCTGATGAGGGCAAATGGAGCAACGGCGTGATGCTGGCCATGCACGACATGGATGTCTGTGAAGCCGCCGTCCGCAACGGATGGGACCAGGAGACCACGGAAGCGGCCTATCTTTGGGGCCTCGGGGAGAGCAATCTGAGCAAGCTCTACGATGAGGAAGTTGTCAACACCGTCAAAAACGCGAAAAGCTTTGAGCGGGGCGACGGCAGTATATTCAACTTCTCCGAGATACAGACCACCGCGGGCGCCAATAATGAGCTGCTGGTTGTGACCCAGGGCTCACTCCAGACGCTGGATATACAGACCGTAACAGACAATTCCGGCAATGAACGCCATGTCCTCGGCCCGAAATATACAGACGGCGCCATGGACTCCCGACTGGGAACCTACGCCGTGGCCTTTGACCAGGGCAGTCAGGCGCTGGGCAAAGGCACCATCACCTTCGCCCATTCGGACTTCAGCGCGGGCTCGGAGCTGTACGTCACAGTGACAGCGGAGAACGTGGGCGACGCGGCCTTCCGCGGAAGCGAGAGCCAGCCCATCACAGCCACGCTGAAGGTCAGCGGAATGGAAGCGGCGCTCAAAGGATGGACGCTTGAAGAGAGCGTGATCTCCGGCCAGTCGATGGAGTTCACCGACTACTGCAGCGCCCTGACCCATGATCTGCATGATGGGGATAAGTTTACACTTACAATCACGGATGGCAGCGGAGTATCAAAGGACATCGTCCTCTTCACTGTTGAGGAAAAGCCCGACCTGAGCGTTGACGGGCTTAGCTTAGAACCGGTGTCCTTGTCCGCCGACGGAAAGACCACCACAATGGCAGTCTCATTCGTGGCGGCCAACCATGGCTCGGGCGATGCGACGAACGTTTATGTGCAGTTCACATATGTGAATCAGGACGGAACAAAAACAGGTTTGCCTTTGGACACTGCGGTTCTCACTGTTGCGGACCAGGAACAGTTGGCGACACAGGAAACCGGAGATGCCGGCAACGTCGGCACACTGGAGCTGGGCAGCATCTCCAAGGGATACGGCAGATTGGTCAAAGGGACAATTGATGTTCCCTCCGGGGCATTCGCCGCCGGCGAATCCGGTTACGCGGATATCCATGTGGAGATATTCAGCGACGCCAGTACCATGACTACCCAGGAGGTGGGCGTAATCACTGCCAACCATGGTGAGTATTACAGCGCCAATAACATCTCCACTCAGGCGACTGAGGCGTTCACCAACTTCACCGCCGCCCACTCCATAGTCATACCTCTGGGAACGACCACCAAGATCCCCATCAAGGCGGTCTCATCCCGCGGACAGCAGCCCGCCCTTACAGTGCAGGAGCTGAATGATGACACCGACGGTCTTAATATAGGCATATTGAACTTCAAGAAGA
>JAFRAF010000221.1 GCA_017405545.1 Oscillospiraceae bacterium
CGCTGTAGGACAGAAGGATACCACCGTTGCCGGAGTGGTGAACACTCTCAAGCGGCACACCGCCATGGACTACAGTCTCATCGTCTGCGCGGACGCCTTCTATCCGGCACCCATGCAGTATGTGGCCCCTTACGCCGGCGCGGCAATGGCCGAGTACTTTATGCACAGGGGAAAGGACGTGCTCATCGTCTACGATGACCTGTCCAAGCACGCGGTAGCGTACCGTGAGCTCTCCCTGCTGCTGCACCGTCCCTCCGGACGTGAGGCTTACCCCGGCGATGTTTTCTATCTGCACTCCAGACTCCTCGAGCGCAGCGCGCGCCTTTCCGAGGAGGCGGGCGGCGGTTCCATTACGGCCCTGCCTATAATTGAGACCCAGGCGGGCGATATATCCGCCTACATACCCACGAACGTCATATCCATCACCGACGGACAGATATTCCTGGATACTGACCTCTTCCACCAGGGCCAGCGCCCCGCCGTAAACGTGGGCCTGTCTGTGTCACGAGTGGGCGGCTCAGCCCAGATAGCGTCCATGAAGCAGGTGGCCGGAAGACTGAGGATGGATCTGGCCCAGTACAGAGAGCTGGCCTCCTTCTCCCAGTTCGGCTCCGATATAGACAAGGCCACAAGGGCCACCCTCGACAGAGGCGACAGGATGTCCGCCATACTCCGCCAGCCCCAGTACCAGCCCATACCCATAGAAAAGCAGGTGCTTATAATCTATGCCGTGTCTGAGGGCTTTACCGACGATATCGACCCGGCCGAGATGGAAAAGTTCAGGCTCGCGCTGTTTGATTATTTCGATTTAAACTGCAATGATCTGCTCTCCGAGATCGCGTCGGGCAAGAAGATGTCGCCGGAGCTCATGGAGAAGCTTCGCGACAATATCAGGCGCTTCAAGGAGGCCCAGTAACGAGGTACGATAAATGTCAGGTATCCGTGAACTAAAACGTCGAATAAAAAGCATAAGCAGCACAGAGCAGATGACCAAGGCCATGAAGATGGTTGCGGTATCAAAGTACAACAAGGCACTGCTTAAGATGCAGGATTTCAAGCCCTACAGCAGGCAGTGCGACCGTCTTCTCAGCCAGTTGTCCGGCGATATAGAGGGGACTCCCCTCGCGGCGGACAGGGCGGTGAGCAAAATCTGCTACGTGGTCGTGACCGGCAACAGGGGACTGTGCGGTTCATACAACATGGACCTGTTCAGAAAGCTGACTGCCATGCTCAAAGAGGAACAGCGGGACTACACCATAGTAATGTGCGGCAAGTGGGGCGTGGGACACTACAAGTCCAGCAAAATAGAGGGGGTTTCTCAGACCTTCGATGTGGACGACATCCCCACGTATGCCCAGGCTGTAAAGATATCGGAGTATCTCAGAGAGCTGTTTCTGAGCGGTGAAGTCGACCAGGTCTGCTTCGTATATCAGGCGTTTAAGAATATTTTGACACAGACTCCGGTGACTAAGACCTTCCTCCCGTACAAGCGCGAGGAGCTGCCGGGGGATGACGGCTCCGCCGGGGATGATACGGAATATCTCTTTATCCCCGACAGGGAGAGCATCCTCGGCGACCTGGTCATCCGTTGCCTTAATACCGAGGTGTACCGCATACTGCTCGATATGGCCGTTGGCGCAAACGGCTCCATGATGATGGCTATGCGAAACGCCTCAGAGAATTCAAGCACAATGATCGCTGATCTTTCGCTCAAACTCAACCGCATGAGACAGAACTCCGTTACTACGGAGGTTCTGGAGATCGCCAGCGGCACTGTGGCGAAAGAGGAAGAGGAGAAATAAATGGCTAAAGGCTTGATAACAAAGATCATAGGCCCCGTTATAGACATACAGTTCCCGGAGGAGTCCGAGCTGCCCGATATCTATAACGCCATAGAGGTCATGCGCGGCGACGAGCGTATAGTGCTTGAAGCGGTGCAGCACGTTGGGAACAACACAGTCAGATGCATTTCGCTTTTCGCGACTGAGGGCCTGTCCAGAGGGCTTGAGGCTGTCGATACCGGCGGCCCCATATCCGTACCCGTGGGCGAGGGGACCCTCGGCCGTATGATAAATGTCATCGGCGACCCCATCGACCGAAAGGGCCCGGTACAGTACGAAGAGAGATATCCAATACACCACAAGGCGCCCCCCTTTACCGAGGTCGTCCCCACCACCGAGGTGTTGGAGACCGGCATAAAGGTCATCGACCTGATGACCCCCTACTGTAAGGGCGGTAAGATAGGCCTGTTCGGCGGCGCGGGAGTCGGCAAGACCGTGCTGATTATGGAGCTCATACGCAACGTGGCCTACGAGCACAACGGCTACTCTGTTTTCGCCGGAGTGGGCGAGCGTTCCCGTGAGGGCAACGACCTGTGGAACGAGATGAACGAGTCCGGGGTCATCGACAAGACTGCCCTGGTCTTCGGACAGATGAACGAGCCCCCCGGAGCCCGCCTGAGAGTGCCGCTGGCCGGCTTGACCATAGCGGAGTACTTCCGTGAAGAGGCTCAGCAGGACGTGCTGCTGTTCATAGATAACATATTCAGATTCACCCAGGCCGGTTCCGAGGTGTCCGCGCTGCTGGGCAGACTGCCCTCTGCCGTGGGATATCAGCCCACCCTTGCGACAGAGATGGGCAAGCTGCAGGAGCGTATAGTGTCCACCAAAAACGGATCGATCACCTCCGTTCAGGCCATATACGTCCCCGCCGACGACCTGACTGACCCGGCCCCCGCCACCACCTTCTCGCATCTGGACGCCACCACCGTTCTGTCCAGAAGCATTTCCGAGCTGGGCATATACCCCGCTGTCGATCCCCTGGAGTCCAGTTCCAGAATACTGGCCCCCGAGGTGGTTGGAAGCTCCCATTACGAGACCGCCAGAGCCGTTCAGAAGACCCTGCAGAAATACATGGAGCTGCAGGATATAGTCGCCATACTGGGCATGGACGAGCTCTCCGCGGAGGACAAGGCCGCCGTAAACAGGGCACGGCGCATACAGCGCTTCATGTCCCAGCCCTTCCATGTGGCTGAGAATTTCACCGGCATCCCCGGCGCTTTCGTGCATGTTGAGGACACCATAAAGGGCTTCAACGCCATACTGGGCGGCGACTGCGACGAGATCCCCGAGCAGGCCTTCCTGCTGTCCGGCACGATAGACGACGTATATAAGCACTGGGAGAGATAGCGATTAAGCCGCGCGATCCGGCATGATTCCGGACACCGAAGCGGCAGAATGGAGATCACTATGAGTGCACCGCTGCATTTGAAAATACTGTCATCCACCGGCAGGCTCCTCGACGAGCGGGCCGACTATGTGGGACTCAGGGCCAGGGACGGCAGCCTGGGCATACTCAAGGGCCATGCCCCCGCCATCGTCTCCCTTGTTAAGGGCGAGGTGGAGTACAAGCGGGGCGAGGAGAGCTTCAGCCTTGAGATATCCGGCGGCATAGCCGAGGTCATGGACGACAATGTCATAATTATCGTCGACGACGAGCCCAAATAGAGCCGCAGGCGAGAGACAGAAAAATGTTACAAACAGCGTCGAGACGGCGGGACAATGCTCCCGCTGTCCCGGCGTGCTTTTTCATTGAAAAATATTCATTTTCCGGCAAAAAACACTTGTAAAATGGAGAGATATTTGCTATAATACCAAGGCATTACACATACGGGATGACAATTCGCCCGGTGTTCGCCCCGATTTCGGAGGGCGGATGGGCGGGGAGGAGGATTCCCGTAGAGGTAAAAACTAAATTTTAAGGAGATAGAAAATGTCAGTAGTATCAATGAAGCAGCTTCTCGAAGCCGGCGTACACTTCGGTCATCAGACCCGCCGCTGGAACCCCAAGATGGCTCCCTATATCTATATGGAGCGCAACGGTATTTACATCATCGACCTGCAGAAGACTGTTAAAAAGCTGGAGGAGGCTTACAGCTTCGTGCGCGAGACCGTTGAAAACGGCGGTTCCATTCTGTTTGTCGGCACCAAGAAGCAGGCTCAGGAAGCTATCCGCGAGGAGGCCAGCCGCGTTGGCATGTACTATGTGAACGCCCGTTGGCTGGGCGGCATGCTCACCAACTTCAAGACCATGCGTACCCGTATCGACAGACTTGCCCAGCTCCGCAAGATGCAGGAGGACGGCACTTTTGATATGCTCCCCAAGAAGGAGGTTATCAAGCTCACCAACGAAATCGGCAAGCTGGAGAAGTACCTGGGCGGCGTTAAGGAGATGAAGAAGCTCCCCTCCGCTCTGTTCATCATCGACCCCCGCAAGGAGCGCAATGCCATCGCTGAGGCCCGCAAGCTCCACATCCCCATCGTGGCCATCGTGGACACCAACTGCGATCCCGACGAGATCGACTATGTCATCCCCGGCAATGACGACGCCATCCGCGCCATCAAGCTCATCTCCGCCACTATGGCCAACGCTGTTGTCGAAGGCCGTCAGGGCGTAGACGCCGAGGCTGAGGCCGCCGCAGAGGGCGCTGATGCTCCCGTCGAAGAGGCTGCCGCAGAGGCCGGAAGCGAAGAGGACAAGGCCGCTGAGTAATCCGGCGGGTCCGTACGTATCAGAGTGACAATATAAATACAGAAACCAACCGACTGATTTGGAGGAAAATATAATGGCATTTACTGCAAAAGATGTTAAAGAGCTCCGCGAGATGACCGGAGTCGGCATGATGGACTGCAAGAAAGCTCTCGTTGCTACCGACGGCGACATGGAAAAGGCTGTTGAGTGGCTCCGTAAGAAGGGCCTCGCCGCCGCTCAGAAGAAGGCCGGCCGCATCGCTGCCGAGGGTATGGCCTATGCCGCAATCATCGACAATATCGGTGTTGTTGTTGAGGTCAACGCCGAGTCCGACTTCGTCGCCAAGAACGAGAAGTTCATCGACTACGTCAAGGGCGTAGCCGAAGTAGTCGCAAAAGAGAATCCCGCTGACCTGGACGCCCTCTTCGCCTGCAAGTATCCCGGCTCCGACATGACCGTTCAGGAGATGCAGAACGACCGCGTTCTGGTAATCGGCGAAAACATAAAGGTACGCCGCTTCGCCCGCTATGCAGAGGGCTTCAATGTTCCCTACATCCATGCCGGCGGCAAGATCGGCGTCATGGTCAACATGGACGTCGAGGGTATCAGCGACATGGCCGCTGTTGAGGAGCTGGGCAAGGATGTAGCGATGCAGATCGCCGCAATGCGTCCCCTCTTCCTGGACAAGAGCAATGTTGACGATGAATTCATCAACAAGGAGAAGGAGATCCGTCTCGCTCAGGCCAAGCAGGATCCAAAGAACGAGAAGAAGCCCGACGCCATCATCGAAAAGATCGTCATGGGCGGCATCTCCAAGTACTTCAAGGAGATCTGCCTGCTCCAGCAGGATTTCGTAAAGGAGAACAAGGTCTCCGTAGAGAAGCACATCGAGGCCGTGGCCAAGGAGCTGGGCGGCAAGATCACCGTCAAGTCCTACACCCGCTTTGAGAAGGTCGAGGGCATCGAGAAGAGACAGGACGACCTGGCTGAGGAAGTCGCCAAGATGATAAAGTAAGCTGAGGCTTGCTTATATCAGCCCCACGGCAAATAACTGAACTTAAAAATGAGAAAGCCCGTGTCCGGAAAACCGGATGCGGGCTTTTTTGCGTGCGGCAGGGACTATATTATCGAAAGCAGATATTGTCAGGGCTTGTTAAAGATTGAAAAAAAACGACAAGCATGGTAGTATATTGATATAAAGAAAACTTGGGAGGATCATAAAATGGCGGTTCCAAAATTTTATGAGTTTTTTGGCTCTTTCCTGCGTTGCTTAAGTGATAGTAAAACTCATAGTGCCAAGGAAGTCAGAAAGTTCATCGCTGATGACATGAATCTTACCGATGAGGACAAGGCAGAGATGCTACCCAGCGGAAAACAAACGTCTTTTTCAAATAGAGTGAATTGGGC
>JAFRAF010000222.1 GCA_017405545.1 Oscillospiraceae bacterium
GATATTGCGCAGCTCCAAGGCCCTTTGCGAATAGGGGGCTGTGGAGCCCTGTTCCATGGCTGTCTGAGCCTCTCGCGCATATTGCCGATACGCGTTCTCGCTCTTTGACATAAACGCGGCATAGGCCGCGATACAGACCAGAAAGAGAACGCCCCCTGCGGGGCTGGTTCCCAGTCTGTATGCATAGGCCCTCATGGCCGCGTAGATCACGGCGACAGGGATCAGAACGATCCTGCACCGGTTAAACACCTTTGCGGAAAAGGAAAAGTACTCCATGGAACGCTTCTCGGAGTTTTTGTCAAACAGACTGCCGTCTTCCATCTTACTCCCCTTTCATGTATGCTTTGGCCGAAGGAGTGTGAGAATAACTGTCTCAGCTGTTTTCGAAGAAAGTGTCTATGAAGCTGATGAGGAGCTTTACCGTGCCGTCTATGCCCAGGCGTCCGCTGTTTATGGAGATGTCATAGCCGCGGGAGTCGCCCCACTTTATCTTTGAGTAGAAGTTGTGGTAGGTCTTGCGGGATTTGTCCTCCCGCTTCATGATGCCGAGAGCCGTCTTCTCGTCCAGGTCGTAGAGCTCCATCAGCCGGTGGCTCTTGAACTCCGTTGAGGCCAGGACGAAAATGCTGACCATGTTGGGGTTGTCCCTGAGCAGATCCTCGGCGCAGCGGCCGACTACCACGAATGAGTCCCCGTTGGCCGCCTTGGATTTTATGTAGTCGAACTCCCGCTGTACGGCGTACTGCTGCATGACCAGGTCGTCGTTGCCGTAGGACATGGGCATGACGAAGGGGAATATTGGCCGCTCGTCGGCCAGATTGATGGCCACCTCCGAGATGTTCTGGCTTTTAAGCTCCTCGCGGAAGTGCTCCTTGTCCAGCAGGGGGAAGCCGTAGTGCTCCGCCAGCTTTTCGGCGATCTTATGGCCGCCGCTTCCGAACTCTCTTCCGACTGTGATTATCCTCTGTCTCATGCTCGCTGTTCATCCCTTTCTGTGTTTTCCCCCGCTTGATGACCCGCGGGCTTGTGTCCTTATTCGTCGACGAAGTCCTCATAATCCTCGTCATCGTCGTCAAATTCGACGGCGCCGTCCCCGATCTGCTCCAGGTACAGGCCCGGCCTCAAGTCGCCGAAGGAGATAAGGCATATGTCGCCGTTTTCATCCATCTGCCGGACGTGGCCGCTTTGCATAAAGGCGCTCAGCTCCAGCTTCTGGCCGTTGTCCAGATTTATGTCCAGGGCAGTGATGTACGAGTCCTGCTCTTCGTCGAAATTCAAGGGGCAGATGCCGCTCTCCGACACGGACACGGAGATGACGCTCCTGCCGATGCAGTCGGAGAACAGGACGCTGGCGTCCACGTTGGCGGGCTCTATCCCGCCCTTGAGGCTCTCCGGCAGGCTGTTCATGGATATGCGCAGCCGTGAGGCGGAGGAGAAGTCCAGCTCCAGCCTGTCCCCGTCGGTGAACTTTATGACCATGGGCTCCTCTATCAGGGCCCAGCGCATGTATTTGATGTACGAGCCGATGTTCTCAAATCTGGACAGCAGCACCCTGTCCTTTTCGAATATGCCCTCCTGCTCGTCGTATGCCCGTTCCTCTATCCATTCCCGGGCGCAGAAGCGGTCCGCACCGATGAAGCTTATGCTCTCGATGACCCGGCCCTCCAGCTCCATCTCAGAGAGCATATCTGCGAGTGTGTCCGGATCGCTGACTTCCGGGGCTGACCAGCTGTTAAAATCAAAGTACCCATCGGCGAACACGTCGTCGGCTGCCTTGCTCATAGTAATCCATCCCCCGTTTTGCGGTAATTGTCTTCCCTTCTGCCCGGACGGTGGGCGGCAGGGTCAAGCTTCCTGTCCTGTATATTATACAACGTTTCGCCCCCGCGGTACAACAGAAAAATATATAAATTTTCACTTTCGGCCATGGACGGCGGAAATCCCGGCCGCGGAGGCCGTCTCCCCGGAGGCCGCTTCCCCGCCCGCCCGCTCCGGGGCAGGCCGAAAAAAGAGCGGGGCCGCCGCGTTATCAGCGGCGGCCCCTGTGTATGGGGGTCTGTGTTTTCTGCCCGCGGGGCGGGAGTCCCGGGCAATTAAAGCGCCTTACAGCTGGAGCTGTGGGCAGTCGAAGAAGGGGTCGTTATCCGGGTCGGACATGATCTGGTACTCCATCTCGTAGGACGAGGCCTGGGCGGCCTCCTCGCCGAAGATGTCCTTGACGAAGTCGAAGGCCATGTCAATACCGGCTGTTACACCGGAAGAGGTGTAAAACTTGCCGCTCTTGACCCATCTGGCCTTTCTCTTCCACTCCACCTTGGGGAAGTTGGGGGTGACCATCTCGTACACGGACTTGTTGGTGGTGGCGGGTCTGCCGTCAAGCAGACCCGCGGCGGCCACGATGAGGGAGCCGGTGCAGACGGTCAGGCAGTATTCGGCGGACTCCACATAGCTGCGGACTTTCCCGATGAACTCCGGGTCATTCATGACCTCAAAGGTGGCCCTGCCCCCGGGGATGACCACGATATCGGGGTTCGGCACCTGGTCCATGGGCTCGGTCATGACGGGCACGCCCTGATAGGTTTTCAGCAGTCCGCCTTTCAGGGACACACAGCGGATCTCCACCAGGTCCACCAGGTCGCCCAGCACCTCGATGGGGCCCATGGCGTCCTGAGTCTGGAAGCCCTCGTACATGATGACTGCGACAGTTTTTTTCATGGTAATGCTCCTTTCATATTCTTATCCATATTGTTTGACCGGTCCGGAAAGCGGTGTGGACCGGATTGTCTCAGGGGTGTTAAAATTATTTACACTCAAAACGTTTATTGACACATTGTATATAACTGATTATACTTATAAGGCTGGCTTATGTCTATGACACAGTATCGGAAAATACACGTTTCCTTACAGGGCCGCAAATACTGTAAATAATCAGGAGGAACAGATATGGAAAAGAAGACCGACAGGCGCACGCTATACACCATCGGCGCCGTCAAGGACGCCTTTCTGACCCTCATCAGGACGACGCCCTATGACAGGATAAACGTCACGGCCATATGCAGGCAGGCGGAGATATCCCGGGCCACCTTCTATCTGCATTTTAACAACCTGGACGACGTATTGGAACAGGTCATCGACGACGCCCTGCTCATCTCCGAGAGGGGCGGCGGCTCCCTGATCGATATGCTGAACTTCTTCGCTGACTATTCCCCCGGGGACCCGGAGGCTTTTGAAAAGTGCGAGGAGTATCTGCCGGCCTGCCAGCGCATCGCGGACTCCGAGCGCTACCACGCCCTGTTCATGGACTCCCTGCTCAGCGAGCACATCATACGCAGGATGGCCATGCATGAGAGGGGCAAGATCATCCCGGAGCTCATCAGGCGGGGCGGCCTGACGGAGGGGCAGGCGGAGATGATATTCAGGTTCGCCCTGAACGGCACCTTCGCCATAAACAGGGGCCTGGGCTGGAAGAAGGACGCCCGCTGGTTCGAGACCCAGTATCTGCTGTGCCGCTTTATCGACGGCGGCATACAGAACATCTGCCCGGAGGGGAATAAACAGCAGAAATAATCCCGGACGCCGGGAGAGCGGCGGTCCGGGTTCAAAGAAAAAGCGCTGCGGAGTGTAAAGCTCCGCAGCGCTCTGTGTTTGGTCTTTAAAATCAGCTTATGCCGTCATCTCCTCAAGGAAGCTCGCCACATCGCCGACGGTAACAAATGAATGTATGGTCTCGTCGGTGATGATAATACCCAGCTCTTCCTCCATCTCCATAATGAGCTCAGCCACGTCCAGGGAGTCGGCGCCCAGATCCTCGAAGATGTTTGTCTCCGCGGTGATGCGATCGGGGCTTACCTCCAACTGATTGGCCAGCGCATTTATGACTTTTTCCAGCATTTTTTCCTCCCGCTGTTTGATCAGCTCCACTCGCGGCTTGTGAACTTGGACTCCGGCTGTCTGCGGCTGCCCTGCCTGTCATAAGCCACGACTACTCTTCTGTTGGGTTCCGTACCCGTGGAATAGGTGGTAACGCTGTCCACATCCTGAAGCGCAGTGTGTATTACATGGCGCTCATAGGCGTTCATGGGCTCAAGGGTGACGTTTCTGCGGTACTTGATGACCTTGGCGGCCACCTTTTTGGCCAGACGCACGAGGGCGTCGGTCCTCTTGGCCCGGTAATTCTCCGTATCCACGTTTATGCGGACTCTCTGCTCGCCGCCCCGGTTGACGGCGTAATTGGCCAGATGCTGTATGGCGTCCAGGGTCTCGCCCCGGCGGCCGATAAGCGCGCCCATATTATCTCCGGTGAGATTGATATTTATGGAGCCGTTGGGATTCTCCGTCAGCTCGATCCCGGCCTGGACTCCCATGCGCTCGAAAAGGCCCTCCAGGAAGCTCACCGTGCACTCGGCCTTGGACTGGGGCAGGTCTATGCTGACTCTGACCTTTGCCGGCGCACTGCCTATCCCGAAGAATCCGGATTTGGCCCGCTCAAGCACCTGGATCTCAGCCTGCTCCCGCTCACACCCCAGTTCAGCAAGGGCGGCCTGGATGGCTTCTTCCTCGGTCTTGCCGGTCTTTTCAACTGTTTTTAGCATTTGATATTTCTCCTGATAAGTCTACCTGCCGGATCCGTCCCCGGAGACAATGTCGTCAAGGGTCACGATATCATCGTCATCTGAGACGTCCTGTGTTTCTTCCGGTACCTCTGCTTCAGGCTCGGTTTCGTCTTCTGCGGGGGCGGGTTCTTCCCGGGGCACATAATCCTCGCTGTAGCGGTCGGCCACATAGGCACGGCCTCTGGCGTAACGCCTGTCGCCCACGCGGCTGTCTGAGGGGTTGTCCTCAGCATCAGGGCTGTTCTTCTTGTCCCACTCCCGGGCGTTCTGTTCCTTCTGCTGCCGCTCCTGTCTGCTCTGCTTCTTTTTGGATGTGTTGGGATTGGCGACAGTGGCGTTCTCCGCCCTCTTTTTCTCGTATTCCTCGCGCTTGCGCTCCAGATCTTCCTCTCTGGCGCGCATCTTGGCGTCCCAGTCGGCGTATTCCAGATCCAGCTTATGCTTCTGCCAGCGGCCCACGGTCAGCTCCTGAAGGAGCGCGAAGAAGGTGGACGCCGCCCAGTATATGCCGATGGATGCGGGCATGATGAAAGCGAAGTACAGGGTCATGAAGGGCATAAAGTATATCATTGCCTTCATGGACTGGGTCTGCTCGTTCTGGCCGTTGGATTTCATGGATACAACGCTGGACAGGAAGGTCAGACCCGCCGCTATGATGGGTATGAGGAACAGGCCCCACAGGCTGGGGTCGTCGGCGGCGCCGAACTGCCAGAACTTCCACTGGGGCACTCTGCCCAGGTCCATCCCCAGGAAGGAATAGTCCATGCACTTGAGCTTGTCGGATATACCGGTAAAGCTGTCCCAGTGCTGGGAGATGAACTGACTCTGATCCAGCTCAACATATATGTCCCTGAGGGAGGTCGTGAAGCCCATGGAATTAAGCTTCTCGGTGATGACGGCCATCTCCGCGTCATTGAGGCCCATGAGCAGGGTCAGCGGCTTACGGATGGCCTGGTACAGGGCGATGATTATCGGGAAGGGTATGAGGTTCCATATACATCCCGAGAGAGGTTTGATGCCGTTTTCCCTGTAAAAACGGCTCATCTCGTCGTTTAGCTTCTGCTTGTTGTTGGCGTAGCGCTTCTGCAGGTCCTGTATTATGGGCTGTGCCCGGGTCATTTTAAGGGTGCTGCGTTTGCTCTTCATCTGGAAGGGCAGCATTATCAGACGCACGAGCAGCGCGAACAGGAGAAGCGCGATACCGTAGTTCCCTGTGATCTGATAGAACCACATAAACACGGCGCCAAACGGTTTTGCGATGGCGTTCAGCATAGTTTACTCCTTAAATCGCGTTTTCCGCATCGTTATGGTACGGGGTCATAGGGTTCCTCCTTCGTAGAAGGGTGGATGGGATGACCGCGTGACAGGCGTGTA
>JAFRAF010000223.1 GCA_017405545.1 Oscillospiraceae bacterium
AGACCTGTGAATACCTGAGAGCCCACGGGGTCGATTTCGAACTCAGCGAGCACGCTGCGGCCTTCAACATGGCGGATCTGGACTCCATCGAGCTGCCATATCCGGACTGCGAGGCGAAAAATCTGTTTATCCGTGACGATAAAAAGCGGAAATACTGTCTTATTACTGTCAAGGGAGACAAGAGGGTGGATCTGAAGAAGTTCAGAAAGGACCACGGATTCAGGCCCCTGTGCTTTGCTTCGGCTGAGGACCTGATGAATATAATGAAGCTCATTCCCGGAGCGGTAACTCCCCTGGGCCTTCTCAATGACGAGGAACGAAGGGTGGTCTGGTATGTGGACAAATGCTTCCTCGGCGGAATCGCCGGAGTGCATCCCAACGACAACAGAGCCACGGTGTGGATGCGGGCTGAGGAGCTCATACGCGTCATAAAAGAGCACGGAAACGAGGTGCACATGTTGGATCTGGACGCTTAAACGGCGTTCACCCGGCATAACAAAAGAAAAAAGGGTACAAAAAAGGACAGGCCAATGGGTCTGTCCTTTTTCAGCGGGCGCGTATCCGCCCTGTTTTGCAATTATTGAATAAACGACGCCGCGAGAATGCCTGCACCCGCAACGATCATAATCACCGAGCCGATGAGCATGCCGTTTTTCCCTCTGGCCCTGAACATCTCCGGATTATTCTCGTTGTAGAGTATATCTATCTCGTCGCCTGCCTTGTACTTTTTGTTCAGCTTTGCGCCCAGTATACCTCCATCGCCCCGGACGGTCTTTCCCGCGGCGTAAAACTCCATGATAGGGGTATACGTCGTCCTGACGTCGGTCACAGGATTAATCACTCCGATAAGCAGAAGCAACATGCCTGCGAGTAGTATTACATTCTCTGTCATCTCCTGTCACGTTTTCGCAGCTTTCTCACAGCGGTTTCCGTGAGAGCATGGCAAGAAATGTGGGAATGTTCAGCTCGTGCAGGCGTCCTTCTCCATTTGTATCCTCATACATCGCAAGGAGCGTAAAGCCCGCCTCCAGCTGTCCGCCTATCTGCTCCTCCAGCGAATGGGAAAACTGTATTCCCCCGTCATCAGCCTCAAGCTGCCTCATATGCTCCGGGTTTTTAAGCGGGTTAAAGGGCAGGGTGTTTATTATATGTTTCTCTTCTGCGTCCACAATGTAATTGACATAGTGGTCCGTACCGGAAATGAGGAAGCCTCCGGGTCTGAGCACCCTGAAGCACTCCCGCCATATGGGTCTGACATCCTCCACGTAGCAGTTGGAAACCGGATGGAAGATGACGTCGAATTCCCCGTCCTCAAAGGGCAGGGGCTTTGTCATATCGCCGCGTATGATTCGTATCTCATAGCCCTCACGCTCGGCCACTTTGCGATCGCTGTCCAACTGAAGCTGTGAGTAGTCCAGCACAGTGCACTCCGCCCCCAGGGCCGTGAATACCGGCATCTGCTGACCGCCGCCGCTGGCAAGTCCCAGGAGCTTTTTCCCTCTCAGATTCCCGAGCCAGCTATGGGGCACGGGCTTTGTGGGCGTGAGCAGCACGTCCCAGTCGCCGTTTTTGGCTCTCTCATATATCTCGTGGGAGACAGGTTTCCCCCATTCCCAGCCCTCGCGTATCCATCTGTCGATAGTCAGGGAGTTTATATCCTGATAATCCATCTCTCTTCCTCTTTCCCTGTCCGCGCGGCAAGAGACCCGCCGGCCGGAACGGGCCCGACTACTGAATTTTTACAGCGCCGTAGAACTCGGCACCGGGCAGCTCGTCCCTTATGCCCGCCCTGCCCGGATAGTAACGCAGCAGCTGCAGCAGAGTCTCTCCCCCGTTTTCAAATATCAGCGGCTCCCGCACGGAGCCCAGCTCCATAGCCAGCTCCCCGGGGTCAATATCCTCGCCGCCGTTTAAGTCGATGAGTATGCAGTCGCAGTCCCCGGAGACCTCGTCCAGAGCGTCCAGCAGCTCGTCGACGTCCCCGTCATAGCTGACTCTGCCGACCTCGTATTCCGAGTTTATATCCAGAACCCTTCTCGGTGAGGCGATGTAAGCGGCGGAGCGCTCTCTCATGGGCGGGTATGAAATATCCTTCAGCTCACGGGCTATGGCCTTTATGTACTCGGGGGAAGCGCCGCAGCAGCCGCCTATGAGGCGGACGCCCATGTCTATATAGCGGGAAGTGTATGAGGCAAACTCCTCAGGGCCCAGGTCATACACGGTCTGACCGTTTTCCATCCTCGGCATCCCCGCGTTCGCCTTGGCTATAAGAGGAAGCGCCGTAACGGCAGACATACGCCTTACGGTATCTATAAGGCCGTCGGGCCCCATGGAGCAGTTGGCGCCTACAGCCGCCGCGCCCATGCCCTCGCATATCACCGCACATGCCTCCGGGCTGTTGCCCATAAAGGTAGAGCCCTTATCCGTGAAGGTCATTGTCGCGAATATGGGGCTGTCGCAGCACTCCTTCGCCGCAATAATGGCGGCCCGCATCTCCGTTATGTCGCCGAAGGTCTCAAAATGGAGCACATCCGCTCCCGCATCCCTCAGTGGCACCGCCTGTTCACGAAAGAGCTCCAGAGCCTCGTCAAAGCTCATATCACCCACAGGCTCCATTATCTCCCCCGTGGGCCCTATTGAGGCCGCAACGCAGGCTCTGTCCTCCGCCGCAGTGCGGGCCAGCTTGACCCCGTAATAGTTGATGTCATACAGGCCCGCCGCGCAGTGAAAGCGCAGAAGGGACGTCCTGCCCCCGGAAAATGTGTTCGTCTGTATAATATCTGAGCCTGCCAGCACGTAGTCCCTGTGAAGGGCGCGCACCATGTCCGGCCTTGTCACATTCCAGGTCTCCCCGCATTCCTCGGGGCCCAGCCCCATGCGGCCAAGAATAACGCCCTTTGATCCGTCATAAAGCAGCGGAGACTGCCTCAGTCTTTTTACTATATCCATATCGACCTGTCCTCCTAAAGCGTTTCTATGATAGAACCCACATCAGTCAGCGGGTAATCGCTGAAGTATTTTATACGGAGTCCTCTGCTCTCCGCAAATGCATATATCTCTTCCCGGTCCGGATGGGCGCTCAAATTTCCGTTGAAGATGAGCTCATCCCCCACCCTGCCTGAGGCCCCTCCGAGAAAGCCGCAGTCATAACCCGGAAGCTCCACAAAGCCGGGGCGTATCAGCAGACAGCTTATACCGGGCAGCCTGTCCAGCGCGGCTTTTATCCCCCTGTCGGCGCTTATTACAGAGCTCCCGTCCACCACGACACAGGAGCACTTTGTGTAGCCCTGATTGACGTTCACAGGCTCCAGCCCCATGTCCTTTGCCGCTTTGAGGAGGCCCGGGTCCGTGTATTTCAGGCAGTGTATGAAAAAACTGTCCAGGCATACGGCGTTGAAGGGCACACAGGCGGGGTAGCCAGCCCTCACCTGCCCGGCTTCAGCCCTGTATACAGGGCTGTCGGGCCTGACGCCCAGCTTGCACATGGCTATATCCGGGTGGGCGGCAATCGCCCTCTCCACGCCGGGCAGGGGCTCAGTCAGCACCGCTTTACAGCCCAGGCTTTCCACATATCCGATTAGACGCCTGTCCGTGTCCACGGACATGTACACAGTGCCCATATGCCTCATTCGCCCGCTCGTTCAGTTCCTCCGTTCAGCTTATACAACGCCCCGCGGCAAAGCGTCCCGCGGCGATGTCTGTTCTGTCATATTATACCATAAGGCCATGAAAAAATCGACATAATCGGCTTAAAAACATGTCCCGCCCGGTTTTGTATCCGCCGCGGGATTTCTCACGCCCTGTCTCTCTATGTTTTTTTATTTTTCCGTCCGCATGCATTTACAAAAAAAGACAGAAAGAGTATAATTATTTAATAAAGCAGACAGCGGAGGATAGGGTTATGAAGCTTTGGGAAGATCGTATCGTAAGGGACGGCAAGGTTCGCGAGGGCAATGTCCTCAAGGTGGACAGCTTTTTAAATCACCAGATGGATGTAAAGCTTTTCCGGCAGCTTGCCGCAGAGTTTAAACGCCTGTACTCTGATAAGGAGATCAACAAAATACTGACTATCGAGGCCTCCGGCATAGGAATAGCCTGCGCCACCGCCGAGGAGTTCGGCTGTCCGGTGATATTCGCGAAAAAGACAAAGACAAAGAATATCGCCGGCGATGTGTATACCTGCAAGGTGGAGTCCTTCACACACAGCACGGTCTACGACGTCATCGTCGCCAAGGAGTTCCTCGGCCCGGAGGACAAGGTGCTTATTATTGACGACTTCCTGGCAAACGGCGCCGCCCTCATGGGACTTATAAAAATAGTAAACGACGCCGGTGCGACCCTTGTGGGCGCCGGAATAGCTATAGAAAAAGCCTTCCAGCCCGGCGGAGAGCTAATTCGCTCCAAAGGCGTCAGGGTGGAGTCCCTGGCCCGCATCAAATCCATGAGTGAAAACGGCGGCATTGAATTCTGCTGAGTGCGCGGCGGCCGATTGGGTAAATACATAAATACAGAAACAGAATACTTAACAGATAAGGCGCGGATCTCTCCGCGCCTTCAATTTTGCCACAGCTTTATCGGATAGCAAGCGCAGCCCTCCCTGTTCGGCTTTTCAGGTCAGCTTTCCATCTGACGGCCGAGGAAGCCGGCCGCGGTCTGGGCCAGCTTGTATTCCACCTCGCCGGAGACCGCGTCGCCCTCGTTAATAAACAGGACGCAGCCCATCACATCGCCCTCGCTGATTATCGGGGCGGCCACGCCGATGCCGTAGCGTTCGGCCCCCTCGGCGACGGACTGGACCCTGTCCCCGTATCTGCGCTGATATACCTGGCGGCCCTCCATGATATGCTCAAGGTCCTCGCTTATCCGTTTTCCCGTTAGCTCACGCCGGGGCAGACCGCACACGGCGATCAGGTTGTCCCTGTCAGATATGGCCGAGACGCAGCCGGTGGTCTTGTTTATGGTGTCGCACATATGGCCCGCGAAATCGCTGAGCTCACCCATGGGCGAATACTTCTTGAAGATGACCTCTCCATCCTTTTCGGTGTATATTTCCAAAGGGTCACCCTCCCGGATGCGCATGGTGCGTCTTATCTCTTTCGGGATAACTATCCTGCCCAGCTCATCTATCCTGCGGACGATACCTGTTGCTTTCATATGAAAAATCCTCCTGTTTTTCTATCTTTAGTCTCAGATAGTATTTGCAGGAGCATTTTTTGTTATGCAGGCAGCTTCGATATACGCGCAAAAGCGCATGAGCGCCCATGCCGTGTCGGATATGTTACAAACCGACGATATGTTTTTTGTCTCACACAAAAATCCCCGGAGAGCTTGCCCTCTCCGGGGATTTGCTTATGCATGTGTTGTTTTTGTCCTATGCGCGGGCTCTGAGGATCAGTTCAGTACCCTGTAGAGGATGGTGACAACTCCGCCTCTCGGGCAGTCTACTCCGGCGTCCACTGTCAGTCCGGTGCCGCTGAGCAAGCCGTTATTGTTCGCCCAAATGGCCGCCTGACCGTCATCATAGCCGTCCGGCCCTATGCCCATCGTCCTGTACAGGAAGGTGACAATGTGCTTGGTGCTCAGGGTGCCATAGGGATTGAAGTGGTCATCGTTGACGCCCTTGGTGATGTTCTTCTCCACCGCCCAGAGTATGGGCTTGTACCAATACTCGGAGGAATTGATGTCAACGAAGCGGTTCGTTGTGGAACTCGGTTCCGGGCAGCCCTTAGCTCTCCACAGGAAGGTCACGCACTGTCCCCTTGTGACGGTCTGTGTGGGGCCAAAATGTGTGTCATCTATACCTTTGGTCACCTGGGGATTCGCGCCGTAGGCCCACAGGACCGCGTCGTAATAGTAGTCGCCGTTCTTGACATCCACAAAGGGGTTGGCAGCGGCGGGATTGTACTTGGCGTTGTGCTCGGCTTGGGTGCTGGTGTCGCCCTGGGCGGAGCCCGCCTGTGCCAGCTGGCTGGAGTTCATGGCGCTTCTCTGGTCATAGTACAGGGCCGTTGATGAGGTCCCGCTTGTGATGTACCAGCGGTCGCTGCCGTCAAACTTGCTCACGGTCAGGTTCACCTGATTGCCGCCCGCGTGGCTCTGTACCCAGTACACGATGTTCAGTCTGCCCAGCTGTTCCAGGCTCTGTGCGTTGATAGTCTCGGTGTTGGTGTTGTTGTAATACAGCTCGATGGTCAGGGGCCTCGCGGGCACCATGCCGTTATCCTTGGTGGCTCCCTCGAAATAGGCCCGGACCAGCCACTTGTAGTCGGGGCTCTTAAGTCTCTCGTTGAAGTATGTGTCCCATCCGGCTTTCCCGGACATGCCGCCCTCGGTATAGCCTCTGCCATAGGGCTCGATGTCGGCGAAGAGATACTTCATCATGGCCATACCGTCGTCGTAGTTGTCAGCCAGACGGCAAACGGCCCACACCCAATACGCCGCAACGCTTCTGGGATCCTTTACGTCCACAACCTGCTTGAGCTCCGACAGGTTCCAGGGGGCGGGGTCGGCCAGGGTGTAGTCCTGGTCCACCTTCCACTCGCTCTTGAGCTGGTTTGAATCCAGCATGGGTATGGTGGTGTCCTCCTCCACTGCCAGCGCCGTGCTGACGAGAGACATCATCATCAGCAGGCAGAGCACTGCGGACGCGCCTCTCTTAAATAACTTATGCATTTGGTAACCTCCTTTTCAAAATATCACATTTTTATTATTCACAGTCTGATAACTGTAAACTACAAATTCGGTATCGTCTCTATGGGGCATACCCTACTTTACAGCCGTTACCGTAAAGGTCCCGCAGGTCCTGCCGTCCGCCTGAATGCTCAGGGTCTGTCCCACGTACCAGACTACGGGGTACGCAAGGGTCAGTACAGCGCCCTCACGGCTATGGTCGGGAGGTATGTCCTCTCCGTTTAAATAAACCAGCATAGCCGTCACGTCGCCGCCGGGGTATTTGACCTGCAGGGTGTCGCCCTTTTTAAGCGGGCTCATGCTCACATCGTTCAGATCCAGCCTGCCCTCAAACCTGCCTGTGATGTTCTGCAGGCCGCTTTCACTGTTCACTATGGCTGAGCCCCAGGGAGTTTTTATCCGGGTATCGTCGCTTATGAGTATGCTCACCCTGTCGCCCGTATTCGCCCGGGCAACGCTCTTCCCTCCGGCCTCTATGTCCATAACGGTATAGCTGCCGGATTTAGGGGCCATGGTCTTTTCGTCATGGGACAGGAGCATTATTTCATCCCCCACTCCGACGGAGCCGTTGACAACACGGCCGTTTATGAACCTGCCCTTGCCGCTGTAGTTGTAATAGTCCTCCACATACAGGAGAAAATCGTTTTTGCCCAGCCTGTTGACAGCGCCCGTCTCGCCGGAGCCCAGCTCCCTGTAAAGGAACGTGACCACCGCTCCGCGCGGACATTTGACCTCCGGCTGTACATCAAGGCCCGTACCCTGAAGGAGCTTCTCCTTCTCGGCCCAATCCGCCGCCTCCTGATACCAGCCGTCGGCACCAATGTCCAGTGTCCGGTACAGGAGGGTGATTATATGGGCCGTGGAGCAGGTCTGCCAGGGGCTGAAATGCGCAGCGTCCGTACCCTTGGTGATGCCCTCTTCCACTGCCCAGAGTATGGGCCTGTACCAGTACTCATCTGCCTTTATGTCAACAAAGGAGGTCTCGGTCGTGCCGGGCTCGGGACAGCCCATGGCCCGCCAGAGGAAGGTCGCGCACTGGCCCCTCGTAACTGTCTGTGACGGGTCGAAACGTACGGAGTCAATACCGTTTGTCACCTGCGGACTCGCGTAGTAGG
>JAFRAF010000224.1 GCA_017405545.1 Oscillospiraceae bacterium
AGTATCAAGGATAATCATCCTCGCCAAATCCGCTGAATGCGAGGTGCGCAGACTTCTCCAGCCCAGGAGCGTAAACAAGGTCAGACTGGGCGGCAGGGTGGTCAGCGACAGCACAGTGCGGTCCACACTTGTATACCTGCTGCTGTGCATATTCATACTGGCCGCGTCCACCCTGATAATAGCCCTTGACGGCCTGGATTTCACCACAAACATCACGGCGTCCGTCGCCTGTCTTTTCAATATCGGTCCGGGTCTGTCAGTGGTGGGGCCCATGGGCAGCTTCGCGGTCTTCTCCGCTCCGGCAAAGCTCGTCCTGTCCTTCTGTATGCTCCTGGGCAGGCTTGAGATATACCCGGTCATAATGGTCTTAGCCCGTGTCAACCGGCTATAGCTGTTACAATATGTCCCGCACTTCCATATATACGGCGGCAAAAGCCTCTCTTATAAAGTAATTTGCCCGCATCAAGGGCCATGTGGTCCTTGATGCGATTTTATATACAGGGGTCCCCTGTTCATCCGCCAGGCGGCCCGCCCTGTACAGGTGGTATTCGCTGGACACCACCGCCACGTTGTCTTCGATTTCCGCACCGTATGAACGCAGGGCATCAAAGGAATACTTCAGATTCTCCTCCGTATTCCTCGCCCGTTCCTCCTTAATTATCCTCTCGGGCGCGATACCTCTGTCAATGAGCCATGTGTACATAGCCTGGGCCTCGCTCACGCTCTCCCCCTCGCCCTTTGCGCCCGACACAACAGCGGTTGACTCCGGGTGCCGCTCCATGTAATCCAGCACCGTTTCAAGCCGCTCGGTCAGAGAGAGGGAGGGCGCATATCCGTTAACTCCCGCGCCGAGGACAATTATGTATTTTGCCGAGCAGTCCGGGTCTCCTTTGGACGCGGCTATGACAGGGCGCTCGGCAAGGGCAAAAAGCAGAAGTCCTGCCGCCAGCACCGCGCTGAGGACAATGAGCCCTCTGCGGCGCTTATTCGCGATGAGGGCACTGTAGACCCACAGCAATACAGCCGCCGCAAAGCATAAATAGCCGATATAGTCGTGTCCCGCCAGAGCGAATCTGAAAAAACAGCCCGCAACCAGCAGAAACGTACATATTATGACAAGCGCTCTATGTCCTTTTCCCATACCGATACTCCCTATATAAACAGGGCCGGCTCCGCAAGCCGGCCCTATAATCTTCTCAGCAGTTTAACGCTATTTCGTCCTCTTGTTATTATCGTACAGGATCTTCAGTCCCTTTATGGCCAGATTAGGCTCATTTATAATATCCTTACGCCTGCAGTAGGGTATCACCTCGTTGGTCCCCTCGCCTGTGGCGATTACCGTGGCGCGTTCGCCCAGCTCCTCCTCTATCCTCTCGACCATGCCGTCCAGCATGGAGGCGTGGCCGTATATGAGTCCGCTCTTCATACAGTCAACGGTGTTGCGTCCGATGACCTTCTGCGGCGCCTCAAGGCTTACCGCCGGGAGCTGGGATGTCCGCATGGTCAGCGCGTCATGGGATATGACCACACCCGGGAATATCTGCCCGCCCAGGAAACTGCCCCGGCTGTCTATTACAGAAATCGTCGTGGCTGTCCCCATATCTATAATTATAAGAGGCAGCTCGAGACCCATGTTAAGCGCCGCCACCGCTCCCACGACCATGCCGCTGCCCAGCTGTCCAGGGTTGTCCAGCCTGATATTAAGGCCCGTCTTCATTCCCGGTCCAACCACCAGCGGCTCGTTCCTTATGAGCTTCTGTATGGAAGGCTTGATCCTGGGTATGAGATTCGGCACCACAGAGGATATGATTGCCCCCTCTATCCCACAGCGGTCGACCCTGTGTATCTCCATGGCGCTTTTCAAATCTATGCAGAATTCATCCGTGGTTCTGGTACGGCTGGCGGACAGATTGGCAATGAAACAGATATGATCGCCAGTCACGCCCCCGACCGTGATATAAGTATTTCCAACGTCAACAGTCAGTACCA
>JAFRAF010000225.1 GCA_017405545.1 Oscillospiraceae bacterium
ATTTTTATTGACGTTTTTGTTAACTATGGTATAATAGAGCCATGGACAGTAAAATAAACGAAAGCATGACAAAGAGAATAATGGGCTCCATCGCCGGATTCAGGCTCCCCCGCTTCAATGAGATAACCAATGTGGGCCTGTACCTTGAGCAGACGGCCAAATTCATCAACGGCTACCTGTCCCCTCTGGGCGGGACTGAGATAACCGGCTCAATGGTCAGCAATTACGTCAAGCAGAAGCTGGTGCCCAATCCGGTGAAAAAGCAGTATTACACCGAGCATATCGCGGTGCTCATGTTCATCGCCATAGCCAAAACGGTGACCTCTCTGGACGATATACGCCTTATGCTCAGCCTTCAAAGCGAGTCCTGCCCCCTGGACAAGGCCTATGACCACTTCTGTGACAGTCTTGAGGCCGGCCTCCGCCGCACAAATCAGGCTGCTGAGGGGGCGGCCCCCGTCAGCTCGGAGGCAGAGGCCCTCATGCGCATAATGATAGAGGCCATCGTGCATAAGATATATCTGGACCAGTGTCTGACAATCTTCCGATCTGTCAGAGATCGGGAGGAACAGCAGCTGCCTCCCGAATAAACAAAACCCATTAAAACGGCGGAAGCGCAGGGCTTCCGCCGTTTTTTACTCTGTGCCATTCCTCGGGACGGACGTACAGCTTAAGCGGGGCCTCACTCCACGTCAAATCTGTGGAAGTCCTCAAGCAGTTGCTTCTGCGTGGGCTCGTGTCTGGCCGCGTCCAGAAGGAAAAGCCGCAGGGGCTCCATCCTCTTTACAAGTGCGGCCGTGTATGCGCAGAAGCTGTCGAAATCCGTCAGGCGGCTGTCCGGGATGTTCTCAAGTACAAACCAGTTTTTGAACTTGAGCCAGCCTGCGGCGGGGTCATCCTCACTGTATCCCTTGGGCATGCGCTTGAGCCGCTCCCCGTCCACCTTAAGGCCGCCGGAGATAACGATATCCTCAAATTCCCCCAGATGTTCGGAGATGTAATCCCTGACACGGTTGATGTTCGCCGTATTCTCAAACCATATGCCTGTGCCGAACACGCTGCCCCCGGGAAATACTCTGATAAAATAGCCTATGGGCAGCCAGGATTTCCTGTCGGCGGAGATATATGCCCGAAAGGCCGGGTCATACGGGGGACGGTTCCGGCTGTAGCGCATATCCCTGGCTATACGGTACATCCAGTCTTTGGCCTGCATGTACATGATGTCGTAGGCGATGGCAGGGGCCTCCCCTGCTATGGCAAAGCGCAGACGGTCAAGCAGGGAGATAAAGTCACCTCTGGCCTGCTCGTACTGTTTATGGTTTTCGTGGAACCACGCCCGCTCGTTGTTGGCGGCAAGGGCCCCGCTGTATTCCAGCATCCTTTTAAATTCCATGTTCACTCCGTGCGCAAAGCTCAGTTTTTTCCATATCTTCAGTTGCATTATACCGCACAATCTCCGTTTCGGCAATCGGCTTTCCGCTTTTTGCGGGCCTTTGAAGTGCGCCTGAGCCCCGCAAACACACTTGATTATTTCCGCGTTTTTTGTTAAAGTTTACGTGTATCCAATTCCATAAAAAGGAGATCAATAATATGCGTTATCAGATAAACGGCGAACCCATGCCCGTTGTAATATGCGAGCTGGATTCCGGCGAGACCATCATAAGCGAGTCCGGCGCCATGAGCTGGATGAGTCCCAATATGGAGATGCAGACCGTGGGCGGAGGCGCCGGCAAGATTTTCGGCCGCATGCTCTCCGGCGAAAACCTGTTCCAGAACCATTATACCGCCAGAAACGGACAGGGCATGATAGCCTTTGCCTCCAGCTTCCCCGGCTCAATAAGAGCCATTGAGATAAGCCCTGACGCGCCAATCGTTGTACAGAAGCGGGCATTTCTGGCCTGCACTGCCGGAGTGGAACTGAGCACCTTCTTCCAGAAAAAGCTGGGCGCCGGCTTCTTCGGCGGCGAGGGCTTTATAATGCAGAAGCTCTCGGGCAGCGGTCTGGTCTTCATAGAGATAGACGGCTCTGCCGTGGAGTATGAGCTGGCACCGGGCCAGCAGATGCTGATTGACACGGGTTATCTGGCCATGATGGACTCCAGCGTCAACATGGATATCCAGCAGGTCAAGGGCGTAAAAAACGTGCTGTTCGGCGGCGAGAGCCTGTTCAACACCATCGTCACCGGTCCGGGCCGCATATGCCTGCAGACCATGCCCATGTCCACCTTTGCGGGCGTGATAGCCTCGGTACTGCCCACAAAGAACTGAGAAAAGAAGCGTATTGCCTATGAAAGCACTTGCAGACGTCTTCCTCTGCTTTCTTATCTACTCATTCATCGGATGGCTCTGGGAGACGCTACTGTACATATTCAGGGACAAGCTGGTGGTCAAGCGGGGCTTTCTGAACGGGCCCCTCTGCCCCATCTACGGCTGCGGAGCCATGATATGCGTCGCCATATTCTACGGCCGGGGATGCAGCATCGCGGTCCTGTTCCTGGCGGGCATGCTCTGCTGCACGGCTCTTGAATACCTTACACATTTCCTGCTGGACAAACTGTTCCACACCACCTGGTGGGATTACTCAAGCTGCAGATTCAATTTAAACGGGCGCATATGTCTGCAGTGCGCCATAGGCTTCGGCCTGTGCATCGTACTGCTCATGTCGGTGCACCCCCGGGTCCTGGCGCTGGTTGAGAGCATACCCATGGACGTCAAAATCTGGCTGTGCTTCGGCCTGTACACCGTGCTTATCGCCGACTCCGCCCTCACGGTGGGCGCCCTGTCCGATCTGGACGGCAGGCTGAAAAGCAAGCAGAGCGAGCTGGGCTCGCTCCTGCAGGACGGGCTGGACAGCGCCGAAGAGCGCCGGGCAGACATGGCAAAGCGGCTGGAAGACAACCTGCGTGAGCACGAGTTGGCTATTTCCGGAACTCGCCGCCGCTCCACCCTCACGGAGCATCAGGTCCGGCGGCTGCTGCGCTCCTTCCCCCGCCTCCAGTCGAGGCACTACGCCGAGGCGGTGGAGTGGTTTAAGGAAAACGCCGCCAAAAAGAAAAAGATATAACGGGATGTGTACGGCGGCAGGCCGTACAGGACAAAGATATGAAGCATGTGTTTATTGTTAATCCCAGTGCAGGGACGGGGAAATGCCCCGTGACACGGGATATGCTATCCGGCCTGTGCCCGGATAAGGACTGGGAGATATATACTACCCGCGGGCCCCTGGACGCCACCGCCTATGTCAAAGCGCTATGCTCGAAGCACGAGGGTGATGAACTGCGCGTATACGCCTGCGGCGGCGACGGGACATTGAACGAGGTCGTCTCCGGCGCCGTTGGTTTTGAAAATGTCAGCGTGGGCTGCTGCCCCTGCGGGAGCGGCAACGACTATGTGAAATACTACGGCGGCTCCCTGCCCTTCACGGACATCCCCGCTCTGATGAGGGCCCAGACCCGGCCCATTGACCTGCTGAGGGTAAATGACAGATACGCCGTGAACGCCTGCCACTTCGGCTTTGACACCGCCGTGGCGAGAACCATGTCGGCCGTAAAGGGAAAGCCCCTCATCGGCGGAAGGCGCGCATACAGCTCCGCTATAGTCTACTCCCTGTTCACAGCCATGCGCACAAGCTGCGTGATAAGCGCCGACGGCGAGCTCATATGCCCGGACAGCATGCTGCTGTGCACCCTGGCAAACGGCAGCCATGTGGGCGGCTCCTTCAAATGCGCCCCCCGCTCGAAAAACAATGACGGGCTCATAGAGCTTTGCATGGCCAGGCCCGTATCCATCCCCCGCTTCGCAGCCCTTGTGAAGACATATCAGAAGGGCCTCCATCTGGACGACCCCCGATTCAAGGAGATCATAACCTACCGGCAGGTCCGACATGTGGACATCGACGGCCCGGAGGGCTTCGCCGTGTCCATAGACGGGGAGATCCTGGAGGGAAGTCACATTTCCGTAGACATTGTGCCCTCGGCCCTGAATTTCATCGTCCCCGAGGGGGCGTCAGACAACTGAAAACAACGATAACATACAGCAAAGCCGCCCGGGCCACATAAAGAGCCCGGGCGGCTTTTTATCCTGTATTGATTTTCGTGCGGTAAAACTACAGCTCCTCCAGCAGACTGCGCATCTCCGCGTGGGCTGCGAGCAGCTCATTTGCCTTCTGGCTGAGCTTTTCCCACTGCTCCTTCACGTCGCGCTCCGCCTCCTCGCGCATGGTCCAGCATTCCTGCTCCGTCTTTTCCCTGAGCTCGGCGCACTCACGCTGTGTCCTCTCTCTGAGCTCTGCGCATTCGCTCTCTGTCGCGGTCCTCAGCTCGTCCGCCCGGCTCTGTGCCTCGGAGGTGAGCCTGTCTATATACTGCTCACTCCTGCTGTTTGCCGCCCTTATCTCCGCAAGGTACTGGTCAGCGGTCTTCTGGGCCACGCCGAAGATGTCATTTATGCCTGCCGCCGCCTCAGCTATGGAGCCGGCCTCGTCTATTTTTATCTGTACGTTGCCGAGCTTTTCCCGGAGCTGCTCGTTGTCCTGCCTGAGCTGCTCCTCCTTCTGCTGGAGCTGACACAGCGCTATAGCCAGTTCCCGGCGGCTCATGCGGCGAATCTCTTTGTCTGTCACTGCGTCACCGCCTCAAGGTCTGCAAAGTACCACACGGCCTCAGCTCCGCCCAGCTCGCTGGATATGCCTATGGTCTTGTTAAAGCCCATGGCCTGCAGTATGTCATTTACGTTGACATAGGTCCCGTTCAGTTCATTATAGCAGCGGATGCCGTCGTGGCAGTACAGCACCTGCTCGTTATAGCCGCCGCTGTTGTACTGTGAGGGCACGGTGCAGCTTACATCGCCTATGGTAAAGCTCATCCAGGAGTCCACGTACTCTCCCATCTGCCTGTAGTTGAGCTTGTATGCAAAATCGCCCAGAATGAATACATCGTCCCTCGGCTGTACTACACTGTTCCAGTTCGAGATCAGCGTTTCATCATGTTCCTCGATCGACCGGAAAGGTCGATCATCGAATCGGACACAGTTTCTATGACCAAAATGTGTATCGGCAATATAAAAATTACTCATGGATAATCGAAGCCCCTCCAGGACGATTGACCATTTCCCGGATCTCTTGTTTCAG
>JAFRAF010000226.1 GCA_017405545.1 Oscillospiraceae bacterium
CAGCAGACGTAGTAGGTGCCTATCTGGCCGGTCACTACGAACTCGTCGGGATACTCGTTCTTCAGGTTGGCGATCTCATTGGTGGGAACATCGTCGATCAGCTGCCATGAGCCGTTCTGGAAGTTGGTGAGCATGTTGTTGGCGTCGTCGGAGAGATAGAACTCGATCTTGTCCATGAGGATGCTGTCGGCGTCCACATAATTGGGGTTCTTCTCAAGGGTGATGACGCTGTTGTGATCCCAGCCGGTGATGGTGTAGGGACCGTTGCAGACATAGGTGCCGGGGTCGGTGGCCCAGGCTTCGTCGGCGACTACATCCTCACGTACGGGGAAGTAGGTGGGGAAGGCCAGCAGCTCGTTCCAGTAGGAAACGGCGTTGGACAGGGTGACCTCCAGGGTCTTGTCGTCGATGGCCTGAACATTCAGGGTGGCGTCGGGATTGACGAACTCGGTCACGGGGTTGCCGTCGGCGTCCACTTCGCCGGTGTCCTGGGTCTCCCAGATGTCGGCGTAACCGTCAACGACCTCAAACATGTAGCCGTAGTCGGCGGCCAGGTCGACGGAAGCGGCGCGGTTCCAGGCGAAGGCGTAGTCAGCCGCGGTCACAGGCTGACCGTCGGACCAGGTCAGGCCGTCTCTGAGGGTGTAGGTGTAGGTGACGGTGCCGTCCTCGTTGGGAACGCCGTCTACCAGCTCCTCAGCGGCGTCAGCGACGATCTCAAGGTTGCCGCTGTCATCCTGGGCCCACTTTGCAAGGCCGGAGAAGAGGTGGATGATAAGTGTAGCGCCGTCAACCGCGGAGTTGAGGGCGGGGTCGATGGTGTCCGGCTCAGTGGACAGACACACAGCGATGGAGGAGGGCTCGGCGGCCGCGTCACCGGTATCCGCGGTTTCAGCGGAGGTGTCGGCGCTTGCCGCGTCGTCCGTTGCTCCTGAATCGTCGGCGGTATCAGTCGTTCCGCAGGCGGCAAGGCTGAATACCATGGCGAGAACAAGAAGCAGAGACAGGATTTTCTTCATTGTTTTCTTTCCTTTCATTTTTTATTTTTCAAATATGCGGGCGGGCCTGTCCCCGGGGGAGAGGCAGCCTGCACATTATGAAACAGGATTGAACCGGCTTCCCTTTATGCCGCGCTAATTTATCTCATTGACACGGTGGCAGGCCACGAAATGACCGCTCTCCACCTCGTCAAAGCTGGGCATGGACTGGGTGCACTGCTCCGTTGCGTAACGGCAGCGGGTATGGAAGGGACAGCCCGAGGGCGCGTTGAGGGGACTGGGTATGTCGCCCGTGAGGACTATCCTCTTGTTCGCCCTCGCCACCTTGGGGTCGGGCACGGGCACCGCCGAGAGCAGGGACTGGGAATAGGGATGCAGGGGCCTTTCGTATATCTCGGAGGCCTTGGCCAGCTCCACCATCTTGCCCAGATACATAACGGCGATCCTGTCGCTTATATGGCGTACAACCAGCAGATCGTGGGCGATGAACAGGTAGGTGAGGCCGAGTCTGTCCTGCAGCTCGTCGAACATGTTTATGACCTGGGCCTGTATTGATACGTCCAGGGCGGAGACGGGCTCGTCGCAGACTATGAAGTCGGGGTTGACGGCCAGGGCCCGGGCGATGCCGATACGCTGGCGCTGTCCGCCGGAGAACTCGTGGGCGTAACGGGAGGCGTGCTCACTGTTCAGGCCCACGTGGCCCATGAGCTCCAGGATGCGGTCCTGCCGCTCCTGCTTTGTGCTGTACAGCTTGTGCACGTCCAGGGGCTCGCCTATGATATCTGATACGGTCATGCGGGGGTTCAGGGAGGAGTAGGGGTCCTGGAAGACCATGGTGGCCTTTTTGCGGAACTGCTTTATATCCTCGGCGGTCTCCAGCTTCTTGCCGTCATACCATATCTCGCCGCTGGTGGGCTTGTACAGATGCAGTATGGTGCGGCCCACGGTGGTCTTTCCGCAGCCGGACTCGCCCACAAGACCGAGGGTCTCGCCCTTGTTTGTGGAGAAGGAGACGCCGTCCACGGCCTTCAGGGGCCTTGATCTGAACATGCCGGTATTGATGTAGAAATACTGCTTAAGGTCCTTTACCTCGATAAGGGGCCTCTGGCTGTTTTGTTCACTCATTCCGCGTCACCGCCCTTCTCAGGTCTGCCTTCCAGCGTTACGCTGCCATCATTCAGGCCGTTCTTGATGTTCATCCAGCAGGCGGCCTGATGCTCGTCGTTTATCTCTATCCGCTCAGCCCGCTTCTGTATGCATATCTTCATGGCCGCGTCGCATCTCGGGGCGAAGGGGCAGCCCTTGGGCATATTGAGCAGGTCTATTGGGGTACCTGTAATGGGCTGCAGCTTTTTGCCCGCCGTGTTCGCGGTGGGGATGGAGCGCATCAGGCCCTTCGTGTATTCGTGGTGGGGATTGTAGAATATCTCGTCCGCCGAGCCCTGTTCGCATATGGAGCCGGCGTACATGACGATGACCTCGTCACAGAGCTGGGCCACCACGACCAGATCGTGGGTTATCATTATTATGGCCATGCCCAGCTCCTCCTGGAGGGACTTCATGAGCTCGAGTATCTGGGCCTGTATGGTCACGTCGAGAGCGGTCGTCGGCTCGTCGGCGATGAGTATATCGGGCTCGCAGGCCAGGGCCATGGCGATCATAACGCGCTGGCGCATGCCTCCGGAGAACTCAAAGGGGTACTGCTTCATGCGGCGTTCCGGGCTGTTTACATTTACGAGCCTGAGCATCTCAACTGCCCTGTCGTAGGCCTCTTTTTTATTTCTGTCGGTGTGGAGGATTATGGCCTCCATCAGCTGACGTCCTATGGTATATGTGGGATTGAGCGAGGTCATGGGGTCCTGGAATATAATGCTTATCTTGTTTCCGCGGACCGTGCGCATGACCTTTTCGCCGGCGCCGACCAGCTCCTGACCGTCCAGCTTTATGGAGCCGGATACGATCTTTCCGGTCCCGGCGAGTATCTGCATAATGGAGTAGGCGGTCACGGATTTGCCGGAGCCGGATTCGCCCACCACACCGAGGACCTTGCCCCTTTCCAGATTGAATGATACGCCGTTAACGGCTTTTACTTCGCCTGCATCCGTAAAGAAGGAGGTATGCAGATCCTTGACTTCCAGAAGAGCCATTGTC
>JAFRAF010000227.1 GCA_017405545.1 Oscillospiraceae bacterium
AACAGCATATCACAGCTCTGCGCCTCAGTCTCGCCCGCATGTATGAGGACACGTTCCCGCGTGGCTATACAGATATTTGCTCTGGCCATATCCAGCTCACTGCCTGAGAAGAACACCCTGCCGTCCTCACTGCGTACATTGTCCGTTTTGAGTCGCCTTAGCTCGTAGGCCAGGAAGGTCTCCACGCCGAAGTTGCAGGGCACAACGAATTCGTAATTCATATTATTATCCATCCAGATAGCTTATTCCGCTTTCACAGCGGCGTCATATAGCTGATTTTTTGATATCTTCGTCTCATTTGACACGAATTTAACAGCGTCACGGAGCTTCATTCCGCCGTTTATGAGTTCACGCACCTTTTCAACCGCCTGTTCAAGAGTTACGGTGTCACCGGTTTCCTCAGCAGCTCCCTCTATAACAAGCACATATTCGCCCCGGGGAGCGTTGCTCTCATAGAACTCGCAGGCCTGAGAGAGAGTAGTGCGGGAGACCTCCTCGTGGAGCTTGGTCAGCTCCCTGCAAAGGCTGATCCTGCGGTCGCCCCATGCGGCCAGCATGTCGTTCAACGTTGATGTGAGCTTGTGAGGCGCCTCATAAAAGATCATTGTACGCTTTTCGCCCTTGAGCTCGTCAAGATGCTGCAGCCTGTTTTTCTTTGTGGTTGAAAGAAAGCCCTCAAAAGTAAAGCGCCCGGAGGGGAGTCCGGACAGTATCAGGGCGTTTATCGCGGCACAGGGACCCGGTATGGACGTTACCTCAACGCCGGCTTCGGCACAGAGGGTGACGAGATCGCTGCCCGGGTCGCTTATTACCGGGGTGCCCGCGTCGGTCACAAGGGCGCAGCTCTCTCCGGCCAGCAGCCGATTAATAATGCGCTCGCCGCTTGAGGCCCTGTTGTGCTCGTGATAGCTCACCATGGGCTTTTTTATGCCGAGATTGTTCAGTATCTTCACGCTGACCCGCGTGTCCTCAGCGGCGATGAAGTCAACACTCTCAAGTGTTTGGGCGGCCCTGTGTGAGATATCGCCCAGATTGCCTATGGGCGTGGCCACGAGATACAGTTTTCCTGCCATATTTTGACTCCTTTATGAGTTGCCGCTGAATAAATTGACAAGCTCCGCAGACATGTTTCCGTCTTCTCCGTAGAGTATAAGCGGGGCCTCGACTGTGAGTCCGGGCCTGCCGCCTCTGCGGGACTCCGCCAACACAAGCTCCGGGGCTTTAGTGACCCTGTCATGAATAAAACGCAGGCGTTTGGGCTCCAGTCCGTGGGAGCTGAGTGCGCACAGCAGCTCGGACAGTCTGTTTGTACGGTATACAAGGGCAAAACAGCCTCCGTATTTAGTTAAAAATGAAGCGGAGGTGCAGAGTTCGTTGAGATTGCAGCATATCTCTTCCCGGGAAATGGCCGCCGACCTATCCGGAGACGACCTGCCGTGTCCGACAGGGAAGTAGGGGGGATTGGAGACCACAAGGTCAAAAGCGCCGGGCTCAAGAAAATCTCGGCAATCCCGAAGGTCCCTGTTATATAAACTCAGCCTGTCGCTCAGTCCGTTGATGCGCGTGTTTTCAACAGCGATATCGTAGGCGCTGCTCTGTATCTCTATACCGACGCCGCGGCTGAGCACCTCACGAGACAGGAGTATGACAGAGATTACACCCGAACCGCAGCCCAGGTCGCAGAAATACTTATAATTGATACTCCTGCAAAAATCGGCCAGCATAATGGAATCAGTGCCGACCGGAT
>JAFRAF010000228.1 GCA_017405545.1 Oscillospiraceae bacterium
CATCCTGTCCATCGGCGATGAGATAGATGTATACGTCATCTCCTTCGACCGTGAGAAGAGAAAGATCTCCCTTGGATACAAGAACAAGGGCGAGAATCCCTGGATCACTTTCACCAACACTTACGATATCGGCAGTGTCGCCAATGTAAAGATAGTCAAGCTTATGCCCTTCGGCGCTTTCGCTGAGATCATTCCCGGCGTTGACGGCCTCATCCACATATCTCAGCTCTCCGATCACCGTATCGGCAAGCCTGACGAGGTAGTCGAAGTGGGTCAGGAAGTCGATGTCAAGATTATCGATATCGACAATGAAAAGCAGAAGGTCTCTCTTAGCATCAGAGCCCTGCTGCAGAAGCCCAGAGTAGAGCCCCAGGCCGAGCCGGACGAGACTGTATATGATACAGAGAACGCCCCTGCCGAGGAGCCCGTTGAGGCTCCCTCGGAAGAGCCTGCTGAAGCCCCTGCTGAGATTCCCGCTGAGGCCCCTGCCGAAGCTCCTGCAGAGGAGCCCGCTGAAGCTCCCGCCGAGGAGACTGCCGAGGCCCCCGCTGAGGAGTAATTTAATCAGTTGATTTGACCGACCGGGTTTAATTGCCCGGTCGGTTTTTTTCTCAGAAATGCGGAGTATACTTGCTAATAACAGGGAAGATAGTGTATAATCATCATTGACAGGACACGGGATCGAACCGTGAACAGAGCTGTCCATATACAAGCGTGAAAGACTGGAGAGTGAGATCATGCTCAAGCTGCTGACAAAGCTGGCATATAGTGGAGTAAAATACAAGTGCAAGGGACATTGTACGGCTGTTGTTCCGGCGGCTGGAGCGTCTGAGAGAATGGGCGGCAGGAATAAGCTGCTGCTGGAGATAGACGGCGTGCCTGTTATTGTTCACACCCTGCGGGCCCTGGAAGCCTGCAAGGAGATAGATGAGATCATACTCGTCGCGAGCGAGGATATGATGTCCGACCTCTCCTTCCTTATAGCGGACTACGGGATAAAGAAGGTCAGCCAGGTTGTACGCGGCGGTGAAACCCGCCTTGAATCCGTATATAACGGAGTCCTGGCAGTCTCGTCCAAGACCCGCCTTGTGGCTGTGCACGACGGAGCGCGTCCCTTTGTAACGCCGGAGCTGGTCAAGGCCGTGGTGAACGAGGCCGCCAAGACAGGTGCCGCCGCGCCCGCAGTACCGATTAAAGACACTGTAAAGACCGTCGAGAACTATACTGTCACCGACACACCCGACCGGAAAAAGCTATACGCCATACAGACGCCTCAGGTGTTTTACAAAGCCGTTATCTCCGCTGCGCTTAAGAACGCATATGAAAAGAGCATCGATGTGACTGACGACTGTATGGCCGCCGAGGCGATAGGCATGAGCATAAGGGTGACCGAGGGCTCGGAGGAGAATATAAAGATCACAACGCCCTTGGATATGGTCCTTGCAAGGGCCATATACGAGGCGAGGGCAAAGAAATGAGGATAGGTCACGGCTATGACGCCCACCGCTTTGCAGAGGGCGAGTTCTGCACACTCTGCGGAGTCAGGATATATTGCGGATACGGCCTGAAGGGCCACTCGGATGCCGACGTTCCCGTACATGCCCTCATGGACGCCATGCTGGGCGCTGCGGCTTTGGGCGACATAGGACGGCACTTCCCGGATTCGGATCCGAAATACAGGGGCGCCGACAGCATGGGACTGCTTCGCCAGGTTGACTCCATGCTCAGGGATAAGGGATATACCGTCGTCAATGCCGATGTGACAATAGTCGCCCAGAAGCCACGGGTTGCAAAGCATATCGAGGAGATGCGCCGGAACCTGGCCGAGGCCATGGGAATAGATGAGGATTGTGTGAACGTAAAAGCCACAACTGAGGAGGGCATGGGCTTTACCGGCGAGGAGCTGGGCCTTGCCGCCCACGCGGTGGTGCTTATTGACTGACAGGACAAAATACGTCCCCCCGCATAGAATGGTGCGGGGGGATATTTATGGAGAAATACTATATATCGAGCCGCTCCCTTACCGAATCCCAGCGCATGCAGAGAGCGCTTGAGCGGGCGGGGATAAGGTCTGCCGTCGTGAAACTGCCTGCAGGCCTTTCCGAAGGGGGCTGCGGCTATGCTCTGAGTCTGACGCGGAGGATTGAGGACGCGGTTGAGACCCTTAAAAGGGCAAATATAAAACTGAACAGGATCTACGTGACCTCCGGTGAGGGTGTTTTCAGGGAGGTCATGTATTGATATATCTGGACAACGCGGCCACTACTCTTAAAAAGCCGCCGGAGGTCATAAGACGTGTCAAGGAGGCGGTGAGCTGTATGAGCTCACCGGGCAGGGGCGCCCATCAGTGGGCCGCTGAAGCGGCGGAGACCCTCTACCGCTGCAGGGAAAAGGCAGCTGAACTGTTTGGTGTAACGGAGCCCGAGCGGGTGGTGGTTACATTTAACGCCACCCACGGACTGAACATAGCCGTCAGAAGCCTTGTAAAGCCGGGGGACAGGGTTCTGATTTCCGGATATGAGCACAATGCGGTACTCAGACCTCTGCATGCGCTCGGAGCGAAGGTCGAAGTGTTTCAATCTGAGCTGTTTGAGCCGGGGAACTGCCTGCTGGCATTTGAGAGCCGTCTGACAGAGGATACGAAGCTGGTCGTTTGCAATCACATATCAAATGTCTTTGGCTTTGTTCAGCCTGTTCAGGCCATCGCCAGAGTCTGCCGGGAGCGAGGGATACCCCTTGTTATCGACGCCTCTCAGTCAGCCGGAGTGGAGAAGATAAGCTTTTCGGAGCTGCAGGCGGCATTCATAGCCATGCCGGGACATAAGGCCCTGTATGGGCCCCAGGGTACGGGCATACTCCTGTGCGGCTGCGACGATCCCGTTCCGCTGCTTTACGGGGGCACGGGCAGCGATTCAAAGCCCGTCACTATGCCCGAATATCTGCCGGACAGGCTGGAGGCGGGCACCCACAACATGCCGGGACTTGCGGGACTTGAGGCGGGTCTGGATTTTGTACTGGAAAAAGGCACCGAACGGATAAGCGCCTACGAGAAAAAACTGATGGGGTATCTGACCGAAAGCATGAGGCGAATCGGGAAAACAGAGCTCTATGCCTCGGAAAAGACTGCCCATCAGGCGGCTGTTCTGTCTTTCAACATACCCGGTATGGAGCCCGAGACCGTAGCCGAGGAGCTGTCAAAGAGAGGCATAGCCGTGCGTGCGGGCCTGCACTGTGCGCCCCTTGCCCATGAGACAGCCGGGACTGCGGGAACAGTCCGGGCGAGCCTGTCAGTGTTCACGAGCAGGAGAGAAGTAAACACCTTTTTAAACGCGGTTGAGGACATAGCCGGACGGCACAGACTGAGCTGAGTTTGACAAATGGCGGTTTAGATGATAAAATTTCACATCAAATACGCGGCGCGGTGAGGACTGCGGAATACTGACATTGTGCTGAGCAGAACAGCCCCGCGCTTATTGAGAGAGTATTCGCCGCAGCCCTTTTTTACGGGCTGCGGCGGCAGTACCGTGATAATGCGGCTCCGAATGAATGCCGGGGCCCGGGAGCGAATGAAAATGGACCTGTGTAGCTTAAAGGATATACGCCCGATACTGGAGAAAAACGGCTTTCATTTCTCCAGATCCAAGGGCCAGAATTTCCTCATAGACAGCTCTGTGCCGAGGAGGATCGCAGAGTATTCCGGCATAGACAGGGACTGCGGAGTGCTGGAGGTAGGCCCCGGTGTGGGCTGCCTCACAAGGGAGCTTACGCAGAGGGCGGAGAAGGTCGTAGCGGTGGAGCTGGACAAAAGACTCCTCTCCGTACTGGACGAGACCCTGGCTGGAATTGACAATGTGGAGATCATAAGCGCGGATGTGCTGAAGCTGGACCTTGAGACCCTGGTGAATGAGAAGCTTGACGGGCTCAGGCCCTGCGTCTGCGCGAATCTGCCCTACAACATCACTACGCCCGTATTGACGAAGCTGATTGACACTGGCCTCTTCACATCTCTCACAGTCATGGTGCAGAGGGAGGTGGCCAGACGTATGTGCGCCCGGGCAGGGCAGTCGGATTACGGGGCATTTTCCATATACATACGCTGGCATTGCGAACCGGAGATACTCTTTGACGTGGCCCCCGGCTGCTTTTACCCGGCGCCCAAGGTGACTTCATCGGTCATACAGCTCACAAAAAGGGAAGTTGCCCCGGAGCCTGTGGATGAGGCGCTGTTTTTCAGAGTTGTGAGAGCAGCCTTTTCACAGCGCAGAAAGACTCTGCTAAACGCCCTGTCTGCCGCTTTCGGAAGCAGTATTCCACGGGAGCGGATGGGGGAGCTGATATACTCCGCCGGACTGGAGAAAAACGTGAGAGGCGAGGCTCTTGACATAGGCGAATTTGCCGTGCTGTCGGAGCTTATAGGAGGGGAACTGTGAAAGCATTGCCGCGGGAATTCTATGACGGCTGCACTGTGGATATTGCCAGAGCCCTTCTGGGCAAGAAGCTGGTCCGGACCACAGACGAGGGCGTCACAGCCGGATATATCGTGGAGACCGAGGCCTATATGGGCAAGGCCGACCCGGCGGCCCACAGCTATAAGGGTATGTCCGAGCGGGTCAGGGTGCAGTACGGCCCCCAGGGCATGAGCTATATATACATGATATACGGCGCGCATTACTGCTTCAACATAACTACTGGCCCCATCGGCAGACCGGAGGCTGTGCTTGTCCGCGCGCTGGAGCCCTGCGAGGGCCTGGAGCTCATGGAAAAACGCAGGAGGACGACGAAGCTGTTCAGCCTCTGTTCCGGTCCGGGCAAGCTCTGCAAGGCCATGGATATCACGAAAGCCCAGTATGGGACGGATTTGTGCAATATACACAGCGGATTGTACATATGTGAGGGCATAGTCCCTGAAAAGACGGTGGCCTCAAAGCGCATCAACATAGATTACGCGGGTGAAGCGAAAGACTGGCTGTGGCGCTTTACAATAGATGGAAATCCGCATATTTCCGTAAAATGAACACTTGTATTTGCAAGAAACTTTAACAGTTTCTTGCAAATTTTTTTGTTTTTTTTATCTATTTCGCAGAAAAATGTAAATATAATAAAATAGATCCAAAAATCGATTGTAAAAATGACTGAAAAAATATAATATATACAGTGATTGATATTCACTTAGCATTTAGGAGGAAACTAAGCAATGGCATTGACGCAAAACAAGGTAGTCCTGGAATGGATAGATGAGATGGTCGCACTTGTCAAACCTGACAAAGTGATATGGATAGATGGCAGCGAAAAACAGATGGACGAGATCCGTAATGAGGGATTCAAAACCGGGGAGCTTATAAAGCTGAACGAGGAG
>JAFRAF010000028.1 GCA_017405545.1 Oscillospiraceae bacterium
CAGCCAGGAAGCAGCGGACGCTGCCGAGGGCGAAGACGCCCAGGCTGAGGAGCCCGCAGAAGAGGCTGAGGACAGCCAGGCCGAGGCCGCCTCTCCCACAGCTGCATTTTTGGACGCAAAGCTCGTGGCCGAGGGCGGATCTTCTGGCGCTGAGTGTATTGTCGCTGACGAGTATCTTTCTCAGGCCGAGTTCGTTGAGGCTGACAGCCTGCAGTACTCCCTGATGGAGGTTGCCGCTTCCACCGCTGACGTGGCAGTAGTCGACTCCACCATGGCCTATTATCTGGTCGGCAAGGGCGTATATGAGGACCTGTCTGTGGTCCCCGACATTGTCCTCTCCTCTGAGGAACTGGCCATAGGCTTCCGCACAGGCTCCAATGCCGTAGCTCAGGTCAACGCGGCTCTTGACGAGCTCAAGGCCGACGGCACTCTGCAGGCCATCGCTGACAAGTACGGTCTTGGCGATGTTGTCATCGACTGGAGCGATCAGGACGCCGCCAACGAGGAGTCCGCTGATGAAGATGATTTCGCTTTCATTAAGGACAAGGGCACCATGGTCATCGGCATCACCGATTATGAGCCCATGAACTACTACGCCGAGGACGGCAGCATCACCGGATTTGACACCGATCTCGCCGTTGCAGTCTGCGAAAAGCTGGGTGTAACCCCCGAGTTCGTTGAGATCGACTGGGACAACAAGGAGATCGAGCTGAACTCCAAGAACATCGACTGCATCTGGAATGGCTTCACCTATACTCCCGAGCGCGATGAGAATATGGATTTCTCCTACCATTACATGTACAACCAGATAGTCATGGTGGTACGCACCGCCGATCTGGACAAGTACACCCCCGCTGCATAAGCTGATACCTTTTCCCTTTCGGACTTTTCCGGAATCATAAAGACATAATAAAGCAAAACGACAACCATTCCCGCCCGGCATCCTGCCGGGCGGGATGGAGATTCCAAGGGGTAAAATGGAAACTTTCATAAATGTATCATTAAATCTTTTGGGCGGATTCAGGTATACCGTCCTTCTTTTTGCATATACGCTGCTGATAGCTCTTCCTCTGGGGCTTATTATCTCCTTCGGCTCAATGAGCAGCTTTAAACCCCTCAGATGGCTTACAAGGACATTCGTATGGATAATAAGGGGAACGCCCCTTATGCTGCAGCTCATAATAGTATTCTACGCGCCCGGTCTCATCTGGGGTATTTCCGCTTTCGGACGGATGGAGGCGGCGATAATCGCTTTCGGAATAAACTACTCCTGTTATTTTTCCGAGATATACCGCGGCGGCATAGAGGCGATACCGAAGGGGCAGTATGAAGCCGGTCAGGTTCTCGGTATGAAAAAGGGGCAGATATTCCTGCAGATAATCCTTCTGCAGGTTATAAAGCGGATACTGGCGCCAATGTCCAACGAGGTCATAACGCTGGTAAAGGATACTTCACTTGCCAGGATCATCGCCATCACGGAGCTTATATATATCGGTCAGAAATATATCACGGCTTCAGCGCTTTTGTGGCCGCTGTTCTACACCGGCGTATTCTATCTTGTATCATGCGGACTGCTTACCCTGCTGTTCCAGTATACCGAGCGGAAGCTCAAGTACTTTGCTGTTTAAGGAGCTGTGGTCATGCCTATTCTTGAAGTAAGTAACATTTCCAAGAGCTTCGGCTCCACTGAGGTATTAAAAGATATAAACTTTGACATGGAAAAGGGGCGTACCCTTGCCCTTATCGGCTCGTCCGGCAGCGGAAAGACGACTCTGCTGCGCTGCCTTAACTTTCTTGAGACTCCGGACACAGGCGTAATCAAGGTCAATGACGAGGTGCTTTTTGACGCATCCGACCCCAACACAAACAAGGATTCGGAGAAACGTATAAAGAGGCTTCACTTCGGCCTGGTATTCCAGTCGTTTAATCTTTTTCCCCAACACAATGTGCTGAAAAATGTCACACTTGCAAAGGAGCTGCTGGCAAAGGAACGCCCGGACTACAAGCAAAACAAAAAACAGATACTCGGAGAGATCGAGGAACAGGCCAGGGAGGTACTTGACAGCGTAGGCCTGTCAGAAAAGATGCTGAACTATCCCCACGAGCTTTCTGGCGGCCAGCAGCAGAGAGTCGCTATAGCGAGAGCTCTTGTACTCTCCCCCGACATCATTTGTTTTGACGAGCCCACCAGCGCACTCGACCCTGAGCTCACAGGCGAGGTGCTGAAAGTAATAAAGGGCCTCGCCGAGAGAGAGACGACCATGATAATAGTCACCCATGAGATGCAGTTTGCCCGTGACGTATCCGACGTGGTTCTGTTTATGGACGATGGCAGAATTGTCGAGCAGGGTCCCCCCGAAGAGGTGTTCGGCAATCCCAAAGAGGAACGCACAAAGCATTTTCTTGAGCGCTATTTTGAAGGCTGATATGAATATCAGATTTGTAAAGCTGAACCCCACCGAGAATATCACTCTGCTGGTGCTCAATCCCGTTCCGAGACAGCATCACAAGCTTATCGCCTCAAAACTCATGTCTCTTTATCCGGACGCTGAGCAGGTGGGATACCTTGAACCGGCTGCGTCATCGGAAACGGACGCCTCCCTTCAGATGATGGGCGGCGAGTTCTGCGGGAACGCGGCCATGGCCACTGCGTCGTATGTCTCCCACGGGAGAGCGTGCATCAAGCTTGATGTTTCCGGCGCCGACAGAGTTGTTACATGCCGGGTAAGGAACACTCCCCGGGCCACATTCGGCTGCGTGGACATGCCGCTGCCGGTTTTAATACGCGATACCGAATGCCCTGTCGGTAAGCTGACAGAGGTGCGTTTTAAGGGTATAACCCATTACATATGCGAGCACAGGAATATTGAGAACCTTGAAAAGGCGGACATTGAGCGATCACTGCTTGATATCGCAGCTGCGGACTCAGCCGACGCGATAGGCTTCGTCATGTATGACCCGTTCCGCGAGTATATAAAGCCCCTTGTATATGTGCGCCCTACAGAAAGTCTTGTCTGGGAACGGGGCTGCGGCAGCGGCTCCGCCGCAGTAGGAGCGTATCTGTCCCACAGGAAAAACTGTCCCGTAAATGTGTGCATTAATCAGCCGGGCGGTATTATCCGGGTAGATACGGAATGTGATGCTGATAGAATCACCGCACTCAGGATTGAGGGAAAGATCGAGATACAGGGCGAGTATGAAGTGGATATTGACATTTGACCCTGATAAATATGAAAAAACAGCCTCTCACTTTGCAAAGAGAGGCTGTTTTTATTCTGCTTTGTTTACGGACGAGCTATTTCCCGAGAGCTTTTATAAGAGAGAGCACAGAGGATGTGCCCAATCTGTCAGCACCGCATTCGATGAATTTTTCCGCGTCTTCAAGCGTCCTGATGCCGCCGGCAGCTTTGATGCCGGCTCTGTCCCCTACGCTTTCCCGCATGAGACGGACATCTTCAAATGTGGCACCGCCCGTGGAAAAGCCGGTGGAGGTTTTGACATAGTCGGCTCCGGCATCGCAGGCGACCCTGCACAGCTGTCGCTTTTCATCATCGCTCAAAAGGCAGGCTTCAATGATCACCTTCAGTGGACGGCCCTCGCAGGCCGTCTTTATCTTGCTTATCTCCCCTGCTATGTCATCCCACAGTTGGGATTTGACCCAGCCGATATTGACGACCATGTCTATCTCATCGGCGCCGTTTTTCACCGCGTCGGCGGCTTCGAAAGCTTTTACCGCAGTAGTCGAATAGCCGTTTGGAAAGCCGATGACAGTGCAAATGGGCACTCTGCCGGCAGCGTACTGGGCGGCCTGCCTGACAAAGGAGGGCGGAATACACACTGTGGCGACGCCGTATGTGATACCGTCATCGATAACGGACTTGACCTCGTCCCAGGTGGAATCCGGCCTTAACAGAGTATGCTCAACTCTCGAAAGAATGAATCCGTGATCCATCTGTCTATTTTACCTTGACAATCCATCCGCGGGTATCGGGGATGCGTCCCCACTGAATACCGGTGAGCTCATCGTACAGCTTCTGTGTCAGCTCGCCGATCTTGCCGCCGTTGATCACATAACTCTTGCCCTTGTAGGCTATCTCGCCGACAGGAGAGATAACTGCCGCGGTGCCGGTGCCCCATATCTCCTCGAGCTTGCCGTTTTCGGCCGCCTCGACGAGCTCATCGGCGCTGATAAGGCGCTCCTCCACATCGTAGCCCCATTCTCTGGCTATCTGGAGTATTGACCTTCTTGTGATGCCGGGCAGTACTGTGCCGTGGCAGGAGGGTGTGCAGACCTTGCCGTCGATCTTGAACATGATGTTCATGGCGCCGACCTCTTCAACATACTTCATCTCGACGCCGTCGAGCCAGAGCACCTGTGAGAAGCCTTTTTCGGCCGCCCTGTCGGCTGCGCGGAGGGAACCGGCGTAGTTTCCGCCGCATTTGGTGAATCCGGTGCCGCCGCGGACGGCGCGTACATCCTGATCTTCAATCATTATCTTGACCGGGTTGATGCCCTCTGAATAATAGCTTCCCGAGGGGCTGAGTATCATGCAGAATATATAGGTCTTGCTGGCGTGCACGCCTACGCCCACTTCATCAGCGAACATGAAGGGACGCACATAAAGGCTGGTATCCTTGGCGGTCGGTACCCAGTCAGCGTCGATTTCAACAAGCTTCTTAAGGGCTTCAACACAGAACTCGGGATCCACCTTGGCCATGCACATACGCTCGGCGGAGTCGTTCATTCTGTTGAAGTTATCAATGGGACGGAAGAGCTGTATATGGCCATCGTCAGTGCGGTAGGCCTTAAGGCCCTCAAATATCTCCTGCGCGTAGTGGAATACCATAGTCGCAGGGTCAAGTGTGAAGGGACCATAGGGGACGATCCTCGCGTCGTGCCATCCGACCCCTTCTGTGTAGTTCATTACGAACATGTGGTCTGTATAGATCTTTCCAAAGGGCATTGTGTCCATATTGGGCTTCTGCTTCGGGTTTTCAGTAAGCTGAATCCTGATCTGTTCCATCGTATTACCTTCTTTTATATAAATTTTTATAATAAGCCCTTATTTGCCCTGCTGTGCCTTCTCAAGGGCGGCCAGCTCCTTGGCAGCGTCTATTCTGGGGAATATGGCGGGGCCTTTTGCAACGCTTGTATCCTGGGGCAGTACTCCGAATGCCGCGCTGTCCCAGGTGCTGAGTTCCTCAGGCACGCCGATCTGTTCGAATATCTTTTTGCATGAATCGGGAATTACGGGCTGGAGCATGACGGTGCATACCCTTATGCTCTCAAGGAGATTATTGAGCACTCTCGCAAGTCTGGGCTTGAGCGCCTCGTCCTTGGCGAGGACCCAAGGCATGGTTTCGTCAATATACTTGTTTGCTCTGGAAAGAACCTTGAAGACCTCAATGATGGCGTTCTGGAACATGTACTTGTCCATATTCTGAGCATAGATATCACGAAGTCCGTTTACCATGGAGATAAGCTCTTCATCCTCCTGCGCCGGCTCCGCAGTACCTGAAGCTGTGAGATTGCCGTCAAAGTATTTGATGACCATGGACACTGTTCTGGATACCAGATTGCCCAGAGAGTTGGCCAGGTCGATGTTTATCCTGTTTATAAGAAGCTCATTGGAGAAGCTTCCGTCAGAGCCGAAGGGGAACTCTCTCATGAGGAAAAAGCGCAGTGAATCTGTGCCGTAGCGCTCAGCCAGGATATAGGGATCCACCACATTGCCCTTGGACTTGGACATCTTGCCTCCGTCC
>JAFRAF010000229.1 GCA_017405545.1 Oscillospiraceae bacterium
GTCATCGGCGCTTATCACCAGATCGACAGTGCCCAGACCCCGTTTTTTAGGCAGGACCTTCACAGCGGCAACGCCGCTGATCGAAAGCGCCTCCTCCCTGTAATACGCCGCGTTTGCCCCGTTCGGAAGGCTCCTGTAGCTTGACAGCACTCTTGCACGCAGCTCATCATCGCTCTCCTCATCTGAGCCTCCGGTAAAAGTGCCGATGTTAGTGCAGGAGCTCACCCCCACCGGGGCGTTTACCATATACACCACCGCAGCGGCGGGAACATTCCCCTCCGCACCGGCCTCCCCCGCCTGACAAACCACATCACAGCTCAGCTCCCCTGCCGGTATCGTCCTGTCCTCCACGGTGACGAACGTCAGCCCGGTAACTGTCCTGCATATCGTCCCGGCGGCCACCGGCACATCATAGGGCAGCTGCTGATCTATGATGAATCTCATGGTCCCGGCGGCCTTCTCGGCCCTGTTTCTTGAAAGGCCCCTCATCTGGGCGTGATAGTCCAGATACTCTCCGGAAGCTGTCTGGGGAAAGCACTGTGCTCTGACCCAGTCATTATATATGTACAGCGAGTGCAGCTGGGCCGCGGCCGCGCAGAGTCTGACCTGCATGTCTCCTCCCTCCGCAAGGGTGCAGCCGCTGTCATGCTCAAAGCGGGCCTTCATCTCGGCGTATATCTCCTCCGCTGTTTTGGATACGCTCATATATACTACACCTCCATCCGCATTTTGTGTTCAATACCATCCCACGCGATCTCAACATCTATTCTTATCACGCCGTCCTCCTCCTCGACTTCGACGGCTTTCAGCTCCACGTCGGGCTCATCCTCAAGAGCCTGACGGATAAACTGCTCCGCGGCGAGACGTCTTTCGCTTCTTTTTATCCTCGAAAGCTCGTAAAGGCGGCTGCCCAGCTCCGGGAGCAGGGCAAAGCCGCCCTTTTTCGCCCGCAGGCGGAAGGCCACGCGTTCAAGCATCTCATCCGTGCCGCTGAGCTCTCTCACGGCGTTCCCGCTTCTCACATAGTCCCCGTCAAACAACTGGATTTCCATTTAAAAACAAGCCCCCCGTTATTTCCACTCTGCCCACTATATCCACATCTCCCCTGACGCAGACCTCTCCGTCAACAATGATGTTCCCGTTGTTTTTCAGGTATACAGAGGCAGACTTCGATTTTATGTAAACCTCTCCGTTGGCCATATTGTCCGGCCCCCGTCCGTTTTCCGCGCCGGCTATGCTGTAACCGTCGTCCCCGGTCTTCACAACCAAAATGCCCTGTCCCGGCTCCGGGCGCCATACATATCCCCCGGGGGAGAATACAGGCAGCTCCCTGTACTCGGAATCCGTAAAGGCAGCCGCCTTTTCACCGCCTATGGTCACAAAGCCCTGCTCGGCTGTGCTCTGTCTTTCGTTCTTTTTTCTGTCTGATAAAAACATCTTACCCTCCGCTTAAGGCCCATCGGCACATATCCGCGCCCACGGGGCCGATTTACATCCTGACCAGACTCAGTTCGGTGCCGCTGCTTTTGCCGTCTGACCAGGATATGGTCTCTCTTACCCTCATCTCGGTCACAAGCCCGAATTCCGGCAGATCTATATCGACTATGTCAGCCGGAAAGGCCGCAAAGGCCTGGGGCAGTACCAGCTTCACAACATAGTAATCGGCCTTCGACTGTTTTATCTGAAACTCGCCTGTGTAGCGCATCCTGTTGTAACCGGTGGTCTTCGGCACCATTACCACCCGCCTGCACGAGCCGCCCTTTTCCATGAAATCGCTGTCGTATACCGTCTGGTAGCTGCCGTCGTAGGCGCGCACCACCTTCACCTGTGATATGCGCCCGTAGCGCCTGCCTCTGATGCTCACGGCAGAGGGGGCGGACTTCAAGCTTATATCATGTCTCTTTCCCGGCTTGTCGGAAATTATCAGCACGCCGTCCCTGGAAAAACGGGGCGTCACTCCGCCCACATAGTGGGTGTAATTGTACAGGGCCGTCCACTGGCTGGAGCCGCTGTCTATCTTGTAGCTTAAAGCCGAAGGCAGCGGGTCCTTTTTGATCTTTGTTATGCCGTAAGGTCTTACATGTCTGGCAAGAATGGTCTCCAGCGAACACTGATAATACTCCACCGCCTCCGATTCATTGTCCAGCAGCAGGGCGGCAAGGCCTCTGCCCGACACGCTCACAACAGCTCCCTCCGGCGTAATGCTGATCTCATACTCATCCACCACGCCTGAAAAGACCACCTCGTCTGAGTCTATTGCTTTAAAGCGGACTGCGTCGTTAAGCATGGGCGTCGCCTCCTCCGTCCAGGGAAAGCATATCTCAAAAGAATCCGCCGGAGTGCCCATCCCGTGACACAGTGTCCAGCTTATCAGCGGCGGCAGCTCCCACTCGGACTGCCTGTAATCTATCAGATAACCTGTCATACTCCACCTCTAACTCAGATATACAGTGTCGCCCACATATATGATATTCGGATTAGCTATCTGGGGGTTCAAGGCGATAAGCCTTGAAAGGCTGATGCCGTTCCTGGCCGCTATGGACCACATGGTGTCGCCCTTGCCGACTATGCAGGTTCTCCTCTCGCCCTGAGCTCCGCCCGATCCGCCGTCCGTCTGGGGGCTGCCGAAATCATTGACAGCCTTGATTTCCCCGTCATAGCCTGGACAGCGTTCCCAGAATTCAAAGCTGTAGGCCACATAGTCCGCGCTGGGCTCCATAGTCAGGCTGAGACCCACAAAAAAGGCCACCGAGCTCTGCCAGACCGGGTGCACAAGCACTCCGGGCGTGCCCTCATAGAACACGCTGGCCAGCTTCTTGAACTCCTCGTATGCCCCCGGCCCGGCGAACTCCCCCTCGCCCCTGAGGACACGGTGCTCCATCCCCATCTCCCGCATGTAGTATCTGCCGAGGGGGACCTTGTGCACGGCCATACCGCGGCGATAGCTTATCTCATAGGTTCTGGGATTGTGGGGCCAAGTATAGTTTTTATATCTCATGGGAGACAGATTCAAATCACAACACCCCTAACTCTAATAGAAGGTAAAGCCGCCGTCATAGCGCCGGCTGTCCCTCTCAAAAAACTCGGAAATAAAGGACATCTCCCTTCTGCTGCCGGTGCTGAGCTTGGGCAGCGCAGGAAGTCCGTACTCTCTGTCGTCCTCGCCCCGGCGGCCGACGGAATAGCCGTTCAAGCGTCTGTCCATCCGCATTGGGGTGCCACTCCCCGGACGGCGCAGAGGCTGTATGTCTTCAGGGAAGCGCTCATTTGTCCGCATTTTAAA
>JAFRAF010000230.1 GCA_017405545.1 Oscillospiraceae bacterium
GATAAGACCAGCGGCCGCAACCACTGCGGCGGCAAAGGCGCCGTCACCGCTGCAGTCAGCGACGGCTGTATACTGGACATATCCACGGGCTGCGGCATCGGCGACCCGGAGATACGCTCCTGCGTCCGGGGGCGCTCCTACCGGAAGACATATATGGATCCCCGGAGGCTGCGCTACCCCATGGCGCGCCGGGGCAAAAGGGGTCAGGGCCTCTTCCGCCGCATAAGCTGGTCTGAGGCTGCCGAGCTGGCCTCTGCCGAACTCAAGAGGCTCAGCGACAAATACGGACCCGGCTGCCGCATGGTGATCTACGGCACCGGTATAACAGGCCTGATGCGCCCGGGCAAAATGGTCCAGCGCATGCTCAACCTCTGCGGCGGCAGTCTGGGCTATTACGGTACCTACAGCTCAATTAACGCAGAGGAGGCCACCCCCTATATCTACGGAGATGACAAGAGCGGCAACAGCAACGAGGACCTGTACAACACAAATTATCTAATTCTGTGGGGTCACAACCCGGTCACCACTATCATGGGCTCACAGCGCCGTAAAATACTTGTCGACCTGAAGGCCCGCGGCACTAAAATCGTCGTGATAGACCCACGCAGATCGGACAGCGCCATAGCTCTGGCCGACGAGTGGATAGGTATCGAGCCCTCCACAGACGGGGCGCTGGCGGACGCCATGGCTTATACGATTTCGTCTGAGGGCCTGCAGGATCAGCGCTTCATGGACCACTGCTGTCTGGGTTTTGACGCTGAGCACATGCCCGAGGGCGTCCCCGCGTGGCTCAACTACCACGACTACCTCTTCGGCGTACATGACGGGATAGCAAAGACGCCCGAGTGGGCTGAAAAGATCACCGGCATACCCGCTGAAACCATACGGCGCATAGCCATTGAATACGCAACGGCAAAGCCCGCATGCCTCCTGCCCGGTCTCGGAAACCAGCGGACAGGCAACGGCGAGCAGACCACCCGGGGACTTGCGGCTCTCTGCTGTCTGACAGGTAATGTGGGCATACCGGGCGGCGGCGCGGCGGGGGCAAATATGGTCATTGAAGAGCCCAGGCCCGCTTTCCCCACGGGTCAAAGCGATTACAAGGGGGCCATATCCTGTTTTCTCTGGACTCAGGCCATACGTGAAGGCCATCTGATGACTAGGAGCCGCGACCATATTAAAGGCATGGAGCAGCTGGATTCTGACCTGAAATTCATCTTCAACTTTGCCGGAAACACCCTTGTCAACCAGCACTCAGATATAAATGACACAATCAATACGCTTGCAGACGACACAAAATGCGAGTTCATCGTAACCTCCGACGTCTTCATGACGCCCAGCGCCAGATACAGCGACCTGCTCTTACCCGGTTCCTCTTTCCTTGAGGAGGACGATATAAACAGCCCATGGATATACGGCCACTACCTGCTTGCAGGTAACCGAGCCATATCGCCCGTATTTGGCTGCCGCTCGGAGTACGGCTTTATTGCGGATATGGCGAGACATATGGGCGTGTTTGAGGATTGGTCGCAGGGCTGTCCCGACAGATCCGCCCATCTCCGCATGTTATATGAGAAGTTTACCGAGGAAAACAGCGGCCTGGGTCTGCCCGATTTTGACACGTTCATGGAAAACGGCGGGCATACCTATGAGGCGCCGAAAACATATATCGCATATAAAGAGCAGACAGCTGATCCGGAACAGCATCCCTTCAACACCCCCAGCGGAAAAATAGAGATAGTTTCACAGAGGCTCTGGTCGATGCATATACCTGAGATCCCCGCCCATCCGGGCTATGTTCCGTGCAGAGAGGGGCCGGCCGACCCCTTGCGTGAGAAGTATCCCCTGCAGCTCATCGGTTACCATACAAAGCGCCGCTGCCACTCCATACATGACAATAATCCATTGCTGGAGGAGACAGATCCGCAGCAGCTGTGGATAAATCCAGCAGATGCGGCAAAGAGAGGCATCGCGGATGGGGATACAGTTCGCGTATACAATGAACGGGGCAGCATACGTATCAAAGCATGGGTCACCGACAGGATAATCCCCGGGGTGACTGCCCTGTCCCAGGGCGCCTGGTATACACCCGAAAAAAAGACTGACTCCCGGTCATGCCAGCATGGCGGACCGGAGGAGATACGCGGCAGCATAAATGTTCTCACCGGTTTCTTCCCCACTCCCTTGGCAAAGGGCAACCCTCAGCATTCAAACCTTGTTGAAGTGACAAAATGCGTCGACTAACATAATCGGTCCTCAACCATGTTCATATTGCTTTTAAAAATCTGTGTCCGGACTCAGCTTTCGGTCACAGATTTTTAATCTCTCATTTATTGTAAGCAGCCAAAACTTATGCTATTATATCCCTACACTGTTTTCAGACAACCCGATTTCAGGAGTTTATATGAACAATACGATACTCAAAAAAGCAATAACTCTGCTGCTGCTTTTATCCATGCTTCTGCTCTCAGGCTGCAGCTCTGGATACGGCGGCATCTTCGACAGACGGGAAAACACAATTAAGAAGGACGAGGTGCAACCCGCGTCCCAGGCCCATTCGGACACGTCCGGCGCGGAAGAAGCTATCCCGGAGCTGGACTTGAAGCTGGAGAGCCGATCTACCTGGCAGTATATGAACGAGCAGGAACGGGCGCTGTACCGTACTCTGGCGGATACTATAGGAAGACATGAGCCAGAGTCTGCCGACATTGACGCTGATGATGACACGCTGCACCGGGTCATGAAATATATATGCTGCGATTTCCCGGAGTTTTTCTGGTTCGGCGGCGAATACACCATATACACAAAGACGCTCGCTAAAAAGGTGCTCAGCAGACATGTGGAATTTAAATACAGTATCGACGACATCGATACGGCGGCATCGGAGATAGAGGACATAGCCGCGGGCATCATCTCCGGCATTGACCCCTCTGCAGGAGAATACGATAAGGTCAAATATGTATTTGATTATATAATTAACAGCACCGACTATGACACCGGCCTCAGCTCCGAGCAGTCCATGTACAGCGTGCTGACCCAGGGCCGCGGCGTATGCGCGGGTTATTCAAAGGCGACCCAGTTCCTGCTCAACAGGCTGGGGCTCCAGTGCGCCTATATCACAGGCACCGCGGAGGGCCAGCGCCACGCCTGGAATCTTGTAAAAGTCAACGGCGAGTACTACTATCTGGACACCACCTGGGGAGAACAGAGCTTTAACAACACGGATTTGGGTACTGCCCCATACTACGCCCTTTTCTGCTGCTCAAGCGAGGAGCTTTTCCGAACCCACACCCTGGACGGGGATATACCGGTCCCCGTATGTACGGCAGTCTCGGCAAACTACTATGCTCGAAACGGCCTGCTTTTTGACAGCTATGACTATGTACAGTCCCTGCGAGCGTTGGAAAATGCGGCCTGCGCCGGGCTTGACTTCACCGTTAAATACACCAATGCCGCCGCATATCAAACAGCCCTTGACAGCATCATCGAACAGGGTGAGATCAGCCAGATGTTCAGAGATATGAAAAGTGACCTGGGCTATTCGCCCGACAGCGGCAGCATCATGTACTACCATGACGACATATACAATATCCTCACCGTGTTTTTAAATCCGCAGGAGGGACAGAATGATCAGGGATGATATTCAGATGCTGTCCTCAGCGCTGGCGCTGGATGAGATCGGCCTGTACAGAGCGGATACGGCGAACAATCAGCTTAACATGGATATGTACTTTCGCCTTCCCGCAGCACAAAAACGGCGTATCGAGCGGCTTCCGGAGGCGCTCAGACCGATTCGCACAGCCTCCGCCTACCTTATATGCTCCAGACTCTCTGCGCTGTCCGGACTGGATATTAGCGAGATTGAGTTCTCTTACGGTCCTTACGGCAAACCTTACTGCAGAGATACTAATATCAGTTTTTCCCTCAGCCACTCCGGAGACCTCATACTCTACGCTTTGGGCAGACGTCCTCTTGGCGTGGACGTGGAATACATTCGTCCGGTAAAAAGCGGGCTTATACCCTGGCTCTGTTCACCGGAGGAGCTGGAATACTTAAGCGGCAGCGGGGATGAGGCCGCCCTCCGCCGTTTTTTCGGGCTGTGGACGCGCAAGGAGGCGTTCATTAAAACCAGGGGCCTGAGTATCGCCGATATAAGGAAGCTCCACTTTGATTTTCTCGACGGCAGCCCCGTCTTCCCTAACGGAAGATACTATTTTGAGCGACTTGAGCTGGGAGAAAAGGTCTGCGCCGCCCTTTGCATCGAAAA
>JAFRAF010000029.1 GCA_017405545.1 Oscillospiraceae bacterium
ACGGCGGCGGACTCAAAATACAGATCGTGTGCGTGACTGTGGTCGCCCGGTATGAGCATAAGGGAACCAAGACTGTAGAGAAATGAACAGCCGCTGCCTATAGCCACAAGGGAATCCATGTTCGGGTTCAAATGGATAAGGGAGCCTAATCCGTTAATGAAAAAGCGTCTGCCGAAATACAGTACCGGTACGGTCAGCACCAGCTGAGTAAGGGCAAAGCCCATGGGAGAACTGTGCATATCCGCAAAAGCGGGGACAGGCAGACCCTTTATCATCATCTGCCCCATGGACACATAGAGAAGCAGGGCAGACAGAATACAGGCGCCGATCAAATCCTTTTTCCTGGAGCTGATGTCATCGTCGAGAGGGGAGGAATCCGCGGAGTCCGGCGTATAAAGTTCAGCGCCGAAGCCGGCCTTTTCCACCTTTGCGATTATGTTTTCCGGTCCGAGCCTGTTCTCGTCATACAATATGGTCATACGGCCCGTGGCAAGGTTGACGCTGCTGCTCTCGACCCCCTCGAGCTTTCTTGTGACGCGTTCCACCGCCGCGGAGCATGACGCGCATGACATTCCGCTGATGGTATAGATTTCTTCCCGCATGGATTAGCCTCCTTTAATTTGCAATTATACCAGCAAAGGCATATTCTTTCAACCACAATGTGGTTTTTTACAAAATGTTCACCCATAGTTTCCCCTCGGGATTATAATATATATTTTAGTGGAGCATTGCTGGTTTTTTCGCTTCTGCGGAATGTAATGCATGCCATGCATGCCGGAATACAGATCAGAGCATGACAGGAGGTAAGTCATAATGGCCAAGAGGATACTTGTTATTGAAGATGACAAAAACATTTCGGAGCTTCTGCAGATCTATCTGGAAAAGGAAGGCTTTGAGGTCAGTACCGCCCTTGACGGGGGAAAAGGCATCTCAGAGTTTGAAAAGTGCAAGCCGGATCTTGTGCTTCTCGATATCATGCTCCCTGTGATGGACGGCTGGGAGGTCTGCCGCGAGATAAGGCTTTCCTCGAGCGTTCCCATTATAATGCTGACCGCCAAGGGCGAAACGCTTGATAAGGTCACGGGCCTTGACATGGGCGCCGACGATTACATAGTAAAGCCCTTCGAGGTGAAGGAACTCATCGCCCGCATACGCGCTGTCCTGCGCCGCTACGGCGAGGAGGAGGGGCCTGCGCCCAAGGTGCTCAACTATGACAAGCTGGAAATAAACATGGACGCCTTTGAATTGAAGGTGGACGGCAAGCGCGTGGATACGCCCCCCAAGGAGATGGAGCTTCTCTACCATCTGGCCTCGTCGCCCAATAAGGTATACACGAGAAATCAGCTCCTGGATGAGGTTTGGGGCTTTGATTACTTCGGTGATTCCAGAACTGTCGACGTGCATATACAGCGCCTGAGAGAAAAGCTCGAGGGCGTCAGCGATAAGTGGTGCCTTAAAACGGTATGGGGCGTCGGATACAAGTTTGAATTGAACGAGGCCTGATTATTTCTTATGGTGAGGGATGTGCATGAGCAGGAAGATGAGTCTTTACAGCAGTAACAGGATTACTGTTGTAAGCATCCTTCTTATAAGCTTTCTGATACTCGGCATCGTGTTTCTGCTGCTGGGATATCGTGTAGTAATAAATGACAAACGGGACCAGATGAACGTGATGGCTGATGAGGCAGAGCTTCTTGTCAGCGCATATGTGAACAGCTCCCAGCTGGACGATCTGGAACTCCGCATGGGGATCACCAGTCTTGCAAGGGCCTCGGGATTCCATATTATCCTCTGTAATTCCGACGGCACGGTGGTGAACTGCTCGGACAAGGAGATAAACTGTCAGCACATCGGCATGCGTCTGGATCCCGAAATGATAATCAGTACCATTTCCAAGTCCGGCAAGGCGAATACCATTACGGACATGGGCGGGCTGTACACCGAAAAGCGCTATGTAAAGAGCCTTGTACTGGCCGTGGGCAATAATCTTGAGATCAGGGGATATATTATTCTCTCCGCGCCCGTGTCCTCCATGCTTATGCTGTGGAGGGATTTCTGTACCATTTTCCTTATTGTGCTGGGGGCGGTCATTATTGTTGCCATTGCATTGTCCTTTGCCAGCTCAAAGAGGATGGCAAAGCCGATAAACGATATGGCCATAGCGGCGTATAAGTTCGGAAGGGGAGACTTCTCCTCCAGAATAGACTATGATGGAAACATAGATGAGATTGGAGAGCTGGCCGAGGCCTTTAACAATATGGCCGACGCCCTTGAGCAGTCGGAGACAAAAAGACGGGAGCTTATAGCCAATGTCTCCCACGAGCTGAAGACCCCCATGACCTCCATAACGGGCTTTGCGGAGGGAATACTGGACGGCACCATACCCGAGGAGCGGCAGGAGAAGTACCTGGCCATAATCGCATCGGAGGCCAGACGCCTGTCCAGACTTGTGGCGGGCATGCTGAAGATGTCACAGTTCCAGTCACAGGACTCAGCGGCGGTGCTCAAGCAGAACAGCTTTGAGGCCACAGAGGTCATACTGTCCGCCCTCGTGAGCCTTGAAAAGAAGATAGAGAGCAAGAATCTGGACGTGGACGCCCGCATACCCGAGGAGGCGGTCTCCGTGCTTGGAGACAGGGACTCCATAAACCAGGTGGTGTACAATCTTCTGGACAATGCGGTCAAATTCGCGCCCGAGGGCTCGACTATCGGTCTGGAGCTGTACAAACAGGGACCAAAGGCCTATATCTCAGTAGAAAATCAGGGCGAGACCATAAGCCGCGAGGAGCTTCCGCTGATATTTGACAGGTTCCACAAGACCGACAAGTCCCGCAGCAAGAATACCGACGGCGTGGGCCTGGGTCTCTATATAGTCAAGACTATACTTGACAACCACGACGAGAGCATTTTCGTGTCAAGCCATGACGGTTTGACGAAGTTCACCTTCACCTTGACCATAAAACCCGCCGCCAAGGCCTCGTCGGGAAAAACAAATTCTTAAAATGTTCATAAAATATCCAATAGCAGTTAACAACTTGCGATAATATAAATGTTATAATTGCATTGTAAAAAAGAGATACCCACAGTCGGTGCGGCGAACAGCCCGCTGCAAGGCGTGAACTGCACCGACTTTCCTCCCCATATATTTCACTTCCATTTTTGCCGTACAAAAAATGTGACCCTCTCTTTTCCAAAAACAGCTTCCCGAAAGGGAAGCTGTTTTTGGTTCGTTTTGAAAAACAGACCATAAAAAACAGCCGGCTTCCGCTGTGTCTGATGCGAAAGTCGGCCGTTTATTTATGTGTACGTGCTGATACCGCCGGGCCTTGTGAATAATCACAGCTTTTTACCCGGATTCAGTCCGGTCATGTGTCTGCGCAGCATGTCAAAAGCCCTGTTTGTGCCGTGGATGCGGGAGCGGGCCCTGTCCATGCCGGACAGCCCGTCCTTTATATATACGCCGTCATCGGCGGCGAGAGCTATGTACATGGTCCCAACAGGCGTGCCGCGCTCATCCGTGCCGGGCCCTGCTATGCCGGTGATGCCTATTCCGTAGCTGCTGCCCAGCAGGGCCTTTACGCTCTTCGCCATCTCAACCGCCACCTCGGGGCTGACAGCACCCTTGTCGTTCAAAAGCTCATCCGATACACCCAGAAGCTTTGTCTTGGAAAGATCGCTGTAGCTGACTATACCGCCCTGAAAAACCCGGGAGGAGCCGGGAAGATCGGTTATCCTCTTTGCCATCAGGCCGCCTGTGCATGATTCGGCCACGGCGAAAGTTTTGCCGGACTCCTCAAGCAGGGCCATGACGGTGGTCTCCAGATTGCCCGTGTCGACTCCGTAGATAACATCCCCAAGGGTGTCCCGGACCTGCTTGAATATGGGGGCCATGAGTTCCTCGGCCAGCTCTCTGTTTTTGGCCTTTACCGTAAGCCGCAGCATGACCTCGCCCTCTTTGGCGTAGGTGGCCAGAGTGGGATTTGTAAGTCTCTCCATCAGACCGTGGAGCAGACTCTCCACCTCCGATTCACCCTTGCCGTATACGTGTATGTTGTGGGAGAATATGCTCTCGTCGGACAGGGACTGGAGATAGGGCACGGCGCTGTGCCTGAGCATAGCCTTACACTCCCTCGGAGGACCGGGCAGCATTATGACACGAACTCCGTCCACCTCAAAGGCGCAGCCGGGGGCGGTGCCGCATGTGTTGTGGAAGATGGTGCAGCCCTCGGGCAGGTAGGCCTGCCGAAGATTATTCTCGGTTAGGGGAATGCTGGGCCAGCGTTCGGTGAAGTAGCGGATTATGTCATTGGCGTCCTTTTCGCTGTATACCAGTTTAAGGCCGAAGGCCTCGGCCAGGGTCTGTTTTGTCAGGTCGTCATATGTGGGGCCCAGGCCGCCGACGGTGATTATTATGTCCGAGCGCCTTCGGGCTATTTCTATGACGCTTTTGAGGCGCTCCGGATTGTCGCCCACGACTGTGTGGAAGTAGGTGTCTATCCCCAGCTCTGACAGGGCCTGGGAGATGTCCTGGGCGTCGGTGTTGGCGATGTTGCCCAGCAGCAGCTCCGTGCCGACAGCTATTATCTCTGCTCTGTGGTTCATAAGCGTATCCTTTCAATATTCTCAAGAGCTTCGTCTATCAGCCCCTGTACGTCAAGGGCTTTCTCCGCCTCCAGAACATCCTTGAGCCTGGGCTTTGTCTTGGGATGCTTTGGAGTAAAAATGGTACAGCAGTCCTCGTAGGGGAGGACGGAGGTGTCAAATGTGCCTATGCCCCTTGCGGAGGCTATTATCTCTGTCTTGTCAAGGCATATAAGCGGCCTGAACACCGGCAGCTCCAGCCCCTCCTGGGTCACGGCCATGGATTCCATGGTCTGGCTTGCCACCTGACCAAGGCATTCACCCGTTATGATGCCGCTGCAGCCGTTGAGCCTGCCTATGGCGTCGGCTATCTTCATCATGAAGCGGCGGGTGATTATCGTAAACAGCTCCTCGGGGCAGTTGTCCCTTATCTCCTCCTGAATATGGGTGAAGGGGACGAGCTCCAGCATCATCTTGCCACAGCGTCGGGTGAGTATGTGTCCAAGCTCGATGACCTTCTCCTTTGCCAGCTCAGAGGTATAGGGGAAGGAGAAAAAGTGTACCGGAATGATGGCGAGGCCCCGCTTTGCGGCCATACATGTGGACACGGGGCTGTCTATGCCCCCGGACAGCAAGGATACGACCCTGCCGTTTGAGCCCACGGGCATGCCTCCGGCGCCCGGGACAGCCGGACCGTGGACATATGCCGAATAATCCCGTATCTCCAGATGCACGGTAAAGCCGGGATTGCGCACGTCCACGGGCGTATCGGGGAACTCCTCCGCCAGCAGTCCCCCAACGTACTGGCTGAGCTGTATGGAGGTCATGGGGAAGGACTTGTCCGAGCGCTTCGACTCCACCTTGAAGGACGGGGCGTTTTCAATGGCGTCCTTCAGATAGACCTTCGCCGTGTTGAATATGTCGTCCGGGTCCTTCCTGCAGGCGGCGGCCCTGACCACGGCCACAATGCCGTATATGTCGCGGCAGGCCTCGAATGCCCCCGAGATGTCGCAGTCCGCGTCCCGGGGCTCAACATACACGGTGGACTGGACGGCGTAAATGTGAAAATTGCCATACTGCTTCAGCCTGCGGTTTACGTTTGAAACCAGCTTCATCTCAAAAGAACGGCGGTTCAGGCCCTTCAAAACTATCTCGCCCTGCTTTAAAAGGATGATATCGGTCTGGATTTTTGCGCTTGTATTCTTATCCGACATAATGGAACTACCTCTGATCAATAATATATGCGGAAGTATATGACACTTTAACAACAACAGTATAATAGAAAACGCCCGCGGAATCAATACGAAAATGCCCCATCCACCCATATGGAGCCTGTACCTATTGACTAATAGCGATGCTTAATGTAAAATATAAGGAAATTTTGAAGATGAGGAAATCAAAAGGAAAGGAAGTGGATGTCCTTTAATGGATGATGGCAGTTGGTTGCTATGGATGATCGCCGCCGTACTGATTTTCTGTGCGGCATGGTTCGCGATCACCGAGACCGCGTTTGCGTCGGTCAGCAGGGCGAAGATACGGCTCAGACTCGATAAGGGCGACAGGCGCGGGATAAAAGCGGGATACGTTCTCGACAATTTTGAAAACGCCATAACGACAATACTGATAGGCAGCAATATCGTGCATCTGACACAGGCTGCTCTTGTCACGGTCATCGTGACAAAGAAATGGGGGCTGTCTTTTGTTGCTGTTGCAACCATAATCACGACTGTGGTCGTGTTTCTTGCGGGTGAGATGCTGCCCAAGAGTATAGGAAAGAAATACAGCGAAAAGTTTGCCCTGGCAAATGCGGCGACGCTGTGCTTTTTTATGCGCATTTGCGCCCCCTTATCCAAATGCCTTACCGCCATCGGCAACGCTGCGGCGAAGCACACGAAGGGGGACATCGCCGTATCCGTGACAGAGGATGAGCTCTACGACATCATTGAGGATATGACCGAGGACGGCAAGATCGACGTCCAGCACGGCGAGCTCATACAGTCCGCACTCATGTTCGACGACATAGGCGTAAAGCGCATCATGACCCCCTTGGACAAAATAGCGGCGGTGAATATAAACGACAGCTGCAGACAGATACTGAACGCCATAAAGACACAGCATCACAGCAGGCTGCCCGTGTACAGGGGCAGCACTGACAACATTGTCGGTATACTTCATATACGCAGGTATATACGCGCCTATTTCAAGGACGGAGAAAAGGTGGACCTGCTCTCCGTGATGGACAAGGCCTATTACATCCCGGAAAACCGCCGTATAGACGACCTTCTCCCGGAGCTCAGCGCCCATAAACAGAATATGGCCATAGTGGTGGACGCCTCCGGCTCTGCCCTGGGCCTTGTGACCGTTGAGGACATCCTCGAGGAGTTGGTCGGCGAGATATGGGACGAAGACGACGAGGTTATCCCCGGCGCTGAAGAGGGGAGGGCCGGCGTATGACTATATATATCTGCTGCGCCGCAATAGTGCTCTGCCTCTGCGGCTCCGCCTTCTTCTCTGCCTCGGAGATGGCCTATTCCTCGGCGAACCGTCTCCGCCTTGAAAACAGCGCGGAGTCCGGCTCAAAAGCGGCAAAAAGGGCCCTGTATATCTGTGACAAATACGACGACGCCCTGTCGGCCATACTTATCGGCAACAATCTTGTGAACATCGCCTCATCGTCTCTGGCCTCCGTCGTAGCCATACTGCTGGCGGGCGAAGGCTACGCGGCCCTTGCCACGGTGCTCATCACCGTTTTGGTCATCATATTCGGCGAGACCATGCCCAAGATAGTGGCGAAGAAAAATGCCAACCGGGTTGCCATGATGTTCTCCGGCGTCATACGCTTTCTGATGATCATTCTCACGCCTGTCATATTCATCGTGGTGCTCATCGTGCGCTTCGCGACCATGTTCATGAAGGGGGAGGAGGAGGACAGCGCCGCAGACGAGCTGGTGTCAATCATCGAGACCGTTGAGAACGAGGGCGTCATAGACAAAGAGCAGTCCGAGCTGCTGCAGAACGCCGTGGAATTCCCGGAGATATCCGCCAGTGAAGTCATGACCACCCGCGTCGACATGGCGGCAATAGACATAGACGACGACTGGGACGACATCGTTGCCCTGATTTCGGAGTGTGAGTACTCACGCATTCCCGTGTACGAGGACAGCGTTGACAACGTCATCGGCATACTACATGTGAACCGCTTCTACAAGGCCCTTGTGGACAATGACCGGGTGGACATCAGGTCTATGCTCCTGCCCCCCTGCTTTGTTTACAAGGCCATGAAACTGCCCTCCGTGCTTTCCGTGCTGAGAAAGAGCAAGGTCCATCTTGCCATCGTCACCGATGAATACGGCGGCTGTATGGGCTGCATCACTATAGAGGACGTACTGGAGCAGATAGTTGGGGAGATATGGGACGAGAGCGATGAGATAGAAAATGAAATCGTCCAGCTCTCCGAGAACGAATATGAGCTGGACGGGGACCTGAGCATAAACGATTTTCTGGACCTGGTGGGCAGGGACGAGGACGATATGGAGATTGAGAGCGCCACCGTGGGCGGCTGGGCCACCGAGGCCCTGGGCCACTACCCGTCAGAGGGCGAACAGTTCCGGTCCGACAACCTCACCCTCACCGTGACGGAGGTGGACGGCCTGCGTGTGGAAAAGGTCATCGTCCACGTCGCACCCGAGGAGCCCGAGCAGTAAACGCCGCACATAATTTAGGACGAGTCAAAGCCTCATCCACCGTGTACGGGCCATCGTGGATTTGGAAAAGACGCAGAGCGCACTGCATAATTTTCTCAGGTACAACAGAGAGATGACCTCTCCGTGCGTGGAGAGGGAAACAATGCGAAAATGAAAAAAAATGAAAACCTGACACAAAAACAGCGGCGGCTGCTTGCAGGTCTTGCCATTGCCGCCTTTGTCATCAGAACGGTGCTGCTTATATGTTTTGTGGGCATACCCATAGTACGCTTCGCCTCTGAGCCCGGCAAATTTCGGGCCTGGGTTAATTATCACGGCTTTGTCGGCAGACTGGCCTATATGGGAATGGTCTTCATACAGGTGCTGGCCGCTGTCATACCCGGCGAGCCCCTTGAGATAGTGGGGGGCTACGCCTTCGGGGCTTTCGAGGGCACGCTGCTGTGCCTTATCGCCTCCACCATCGGCAGTATAGCCGTGTTTTTCCTGGTGCGGCATTTCGGATACTGGCTGGTTGAGGTATTCTTTTCAAAGGAAAAGATTCAGAGCCTGCGCTTTTTAAAGAGCTCGCCAAAGCGCGATTTCCTGTTTATGATCATATTCATGCTGCCCGGCACGCCCAAGGATCTTCTGTGCTACTTTGCCGGGCTGACTGATATACGTTTCGGCACCTGGCTGCTCATATGTTCCCTGGGCCGCATCCCGTCCATTGTCAGCTCCGCTGTGGGAGGCAATGCGTTGGGCACGGAGAGCTATGTTATGGCGGTGGTGGTTTTCGTCGTCACTCTCCTTGTCAGCGCCGGGGGCATGATGCTGTATAACCGCATATGCAATAAGCGCAGCGTGGAGAGCGGCGGGGAAGAGGGCGAGTCCGACAGCGCACCCGACACGCAGGAGAACGGATAGTGACAATTATTGAAAAGGGCCCGTTGCAAAACAAGGCCGATAAAAGGAAGAGCCAGCTGGCCCCGAAAAGGGGTTGGCTGGCTCAATCCTTTGCGTTAAAATTGAGTTGTGAAGCGCAATTCTAAACCGCAAGACCAGTTTAAAGTATACGAGCGGAATGGTCAACTGGTTTTTGCGCTGGACAATGAAATGATGTTACCGGAGAACGTACCCGTCCGGCTGGTCAGCGCACAGCTTGAGGAACTGGACTACAGGAAACTGTACGAAGCGTATTCGCCCTTTGGGCGGAAATCGGCGGCCGATCCACGGGTGATGTTCAAGGTAATGGTCTACGGCTACCTGTGCCAGATCTATTCCAGCCGGAAACTGGAGGAGGCGTGCCGGTATCGGATCGACTTTCTCTGGCTGCTGGAGGGAGAGCACATTCCGGATCACGCGACCTTCGCCAGATTTCGGACGGGACGGAGTGCCGAGGCTGTAGAGGACCTGTTTTACCAGTACGTCCGCTTGCTGCAAGAACAGGGGGAGACCGATCACGAGACCGTGTTTATCGATGGCACCAAGCTGGAGAGCACAGCGGGACGGTACACATTCGTGTGGCGTAAGTCTGTGGAAAAGCAGCTGGCCAAGGTCAAGAAGCAGGTGGAAGCTGCTCTCTCTGTCCACACGCTGCCGGAACTGGAACAGCACCTGGAACAGGCGGCGGAAGAGCTTGCCTTCGTTCATGGCAAAGGCAAGCGCAAGAGCGAGGAGCAAAAGGCCTGGGAGAGACTGGATGCTCTGCGCCGTCGCTGGCAGAATTATGAAACGCAGTTGTCGATCATGGGCAAGGGGCGCAACAGCTATTCTAAAACTGACCCGGACGCGACCTTCATGCGGATGAAGGACGACCACATGAGAAACGGACAGCTCAAGCCGGGTTACAACGTCCAGATTGCGGTCAACAGTGAGTACATCACAGGCGTCGATGTGTTTTCCAACCGCACGGACTCCGGCACCATGGTCCCGTTTCTCAAGACCTTGCAGCGGGAGCATGGGGAAAAGTATGCTTCTGTGACGGCAGACGCCGGATATGAGCGTCTGGGGAATTATCTGTTCCTTCGATCCAACGGGCAGCTGAGCTTCATCAAACCCGCCAATCATGAGCAGAAAAAGCAGAGGAAGTTCAGGAAACAGATCGGCCGCGTGGAGAACATGGCATATAGTGCTGACGAGGCCTGCTTCACCTGTGCCCATGGCCGCAGATTGCCTCTTTACAGGGAATGCACCGAGCTTCAGGACGGGCACTTCGTAACGACCGCCTGGTATCGCTGTGAGGATTGCAGGGGCTGTCCCCTCCGAGCACAATGCTGCCAGGCAAAGAACCGGGAACAGCCCAAGGTTCTGCGGATAAACAGAACATTTCAAGAATTGCGGAACGATTCTCTCAATAACATTTCCACAGAACGGGGCATATATCTGAGATTGTGTCGTTCTATTCAGGTTGAGGAGGCATTCGGCCTGTTGAAAACCGATTTCGGATTCCGTAGATTTTTGACCAGAGGAAATGCAAAGGTTCGGGCAGAACTATTCTTTCTGGCTTTGGCCTTTGACTTGAAGAAGCTGTGGATGAAGCGGGAAAACGGCAGACTGCAAACCCATCTTTCCCGGCTTAAGACAACTTAGTTGGGAAAACTGAATACATCTCTTGTGTGGCACCGAAAAAACCTTCGGGGCTGGTTTTGTTGTTGCTTCCTTTATGGTCGAATTGCCTAATTCCACTTCTTTTGTCCCCCTGAAACCAAAAGTAGGCCTGCCGCGGAACTTTACATTCTGCAACAGGCCCATTCTCACGCGTCATACTGTCCGAAAACAGAGGAACAGCGGGAGCCTGACAACTCCCGCTGTTAAAATAAAGAGGATAAATGAAAAAACTCCTGCTCCTTGCAAAAAATATAATAGCTGTGAATTGTTACACAAAAAAGCGCAAAATGTTTCAAAAGTATTAAATACGGAAAAATATTTTCGTAATTGCTTAAACAAGATGTTAATATGGCGGCAAAAAGGCGGCGCGGGAACACTGATTCGCCTGTTTTTTTATTTGCGGCGGGTTATTATCCAAGGGAGAACACTGTATATACCGGGGGAGTCCTTACAAATGCTGCTTACGAAAAGACACGGACTGTATGAGTCGTCACGGATAGTCTACATAAGGACGCTCGACATATCGCCGAATCCGGCCCAGCCCAGAAAGAGCTTCGACCCGGACAGCTTAAAGGAGCTGGCGGAGAGCATCAGCCGCTACGGTGTGCTTCAGCCCCTGAGCGTGCACAGAAACAGGGACGGCTACAGCTATACCCTGGTGGCGGGGGAACGCCGCCTGCGGGCGGCGAAGCAGGCTGGACTTGATGAGGTGCCCTGTGTGGTGCTGGATGTGGATAGACGTGAGTCCGCTATTCTTGCTCTTATCGAGAACCTGCACAGGCGGGATCTGGACTTCATAGAGGAGGCCGAGGGCCTCAACAATCTGATACAGGTCTGGGGCATGTCCCAGGACGAGGCGGCCCGTCGGGTGGGGCGCTCCCAGTCGGCGGTGGCCAACAAGCTGCGCATACTCAGACTGCCCGTGGACATGCTCTGTACCATAAGAGAGGCGGGGCTCACCGAGAGGCACGCCCGGGCGCTGCTGCGCCTGCCTGATGAGCGGCGGGAACGTGCCTTGAGGCACATCATAGATGAGGGACTTAACGTGGCCGGGACAGAGCGGTATATAGACGAGCTGCTGGCCGCGGGGGAAAAACGTGCAGAAAAGGGCGGGAAGAACTCCGGCAGGCGCATCTATGTACTCAGAGACGTGAGAGTGTTTTTAAACACCATAAACCGTGGCATGGACATCATGCGCAAATCCGGCATCCCGGCGGAGTGCGGGCGCAGCGAGACGGACACCGACATAGTGCTGACAATAAAGCTTCCGAAAAGGCCCGGACCGGCAAGTCGGGGGGATTAGGACCCGCGGCCTTGTAAAGTCGGCCTCACATGTGTTAAAATATTTGAAAACGGCATGTGAGGAGGCGGGATTATGGATTGGAAAGAGCTGGAGGAGCAGTGCCGTGAATGCATGGCCTGCCAACTGGGGGAGACGAGAACAAATCTCGTATTCGGCACGGGCAGCAGAACCGCTGACATAATGCTCGTGGGCGAGGGCCCGGGTGAGCAGGAGGACCTGCAGGGAGAGCCCTTTGTGGGCAGGGCCGGACAGCTCCTTGATGATATGCTTAAGATCATACGCCTTGACCGGGGGGAGAACGTATATATAGCGAATATCGTAAAGTGCCGCCCGCCCGGAAACCGGGATCCCCTCAGCGACGAGCAGTCCGCGTGTGTGGGCTGGCTGAGGGAGCAGTTCAAGCTTGTGCGGCCTAAGATAGTCGTGTGCCTGGGCAGGATAGCTGCCGGAGTTATCATAAAGCCGGACTTTAAAATAACAAGGGAACACGGACAGTGGTTTGAGAAAAACGGCGTGTGGTTTACCGCAATATACCACCCCTCGGCCCTGCTGAGAGATCCGGGCAAAAGGCCGGAGACCTTTGTTGATCTGAAGTCCATACAGAGAAAGGCGGTTGAGCTGGGTGCCCGTATTTGAAATCAGAACGGCGATGCCCGGTGACGTAGGCGCCCTGAAGGACATATGGCGGAGAGTATTCGGGGACCCGGATGAGTATATAGAGGCCTACTTTGAAGACCTTTACGAAGAGGGACAGGCTGTGGCCGCTGTGTCCGGGGGTGAGATCGCGGGTTGCGCCTACGCCCTGCCCCTGGGCGAACTGGTCCGGGCCGACAGTTGTGAAAAATGCGGAGTGGGCTATGCCTTTGCCGTACTGCCCGAGTACAGAGGCCTGGGCATGGGCAGAGCCCTCACGGACAGGGTCATAGAGGAATTCAAAAAAAGGGGCTTCGGCGCAATATGCATTTATCCCGCGGAGAGGAGCCTGTTCGATTTTTACAGGCCCTCCGGCTTTCGGGAGTTTTTTTATAAGTTGGAGTACAGCGTTAAAGCCGGGGAGCTGGCCCACATGTGCCCCCAGGGCCGCGCGGCGCAGGCGGACAGCGGCAAGTACGGCGCAGTCCGGGAGCGGCTGCTGTCAGGCCGCTGTCATATCAGATATGAGCCAAGCCGCATAAGACATCAAAGCCGCCTGTGCGAGATGTCCGGCGGGGGTCTGTATATCATCGACTGCGGCGGCACCGAGGGCTGTGCGGCGGTGGAATGCTCCGGGGGACGCGCCTATGTGAAGGAGCTTATCATCCCGGAGGAGAATCGCGCCCGGGCGCTGGCGCTGCTGCATGAAAAACTCGGCGCGGGGGAGTATATAGTGCGTGCGCCGGGAAGGGGAGAGCCCTGCGCCATGCTGGTCATGCCCGATGCCGGGACAGCCGGGGACGAGCCCTGGTACGGGCTGCCCTATGACTGAGCCGGAGGGCGGTTCACGGGGCCCGGAAAAGCGTGCGGGCCACGTGTTTTCGCGGGATGTGTCTCGACTCTGTTTTGGCGGCTTATTATTCAGAAAAGCGAGCTGGAAGGACTTTTTTGTAATTAAATTGTAATTTTCCGCAGAAAATAAGTCAAATAGAAGTTGAAGTGAGCAAAAAAGCAGGGCAAAACTTCAAAATTTGTTAAAAAATAAGGAAATAAATCTTGCCAAATTGTGAATAAAGCGTTATTATTAATCAGTGAGTCATCGCCCGATAGCCGATGACTCAAAAAGTCAAAATTGTCAAAAAGGAGTTGTGTCTGGTTATGGAAAACCTAATCTGGGTCGGCCTGATCTGCGGCGTCATCGCCCTGATCTTCGCCTACTGCCAGAGCAGGAAAGTGTTGAGCTTCTCAGAGGGTACAGACCTGATGAAGAAGATCTCTTCCGCTATTAGAAGGGGAGCCAACGCCTACCTGAAGAGGCAGTATAGAACCGTCGCTATCGTATTTGTTATCGTATTTATTATCCTCATCATCCTCGCCGCGATACACCTGGTGGATAACTTCTTTATCCCCCTCGCCTTCGTAACAGGCGGTGTGTGTTCCGGTCTTGCGGGATTCATCGGCATGCGAATCGCTACTTCCGCCAATGCCCGTACCGCTCATGCGGCACATGAGGGACTCAACCGCGGTCTGCGCGTAGCGTTCAATTCAGGTTCCGTAATGGGCTTCACTGTTGTCGGACTTGGTCTGTGTGAGATCTGCCTGTGGTTCCTGGTCCTGCATTTCCTGGGCCACTTGGACGCCAATCAGATCGGTACCAGCATGGTTATGTTCGGCGTAGGCGCCAGCTTTATGGCCCTGTTCGCCCGTGTCGGCGGCGGTATCTTCACCAAGGCTGCTGACGTCGGCGCTGACCTCGTCGGCAAGGTCGAGGCCGGTATCCCCGAAGACGACCCCCGTAACCCCGCATGTATCGCCGATAACGTGGGCGACAACGTGGGCGATGTGGCCGGAATGGGCGCTGACCTGTACGAGAGCTATGTGGGCTCCATCCACGCCGCTCTTGCTCTGGGCGCTGCCGGTTTTGCCTATGACGGCGTTCTGCAGTGGAACTCCATGATACTGCCCGTGCTGATGGCATCCGCCGGTATCATCTCCGCTCTTATCGGAAGCTTTATGGTAAAGACTCAGGAATCCGCCGATCAGAGGAACCTTCTCGCGGCTCTGCGTAAGGGCACCTACTTCGCTGCCATTCTGGCTGCGGTCATCGACATTCCCCTGGTCCTTTGGCTGATGGCCGGTGCCGCCTGCAAGTGGGGCATCTACGTCTCCATCGTTATGGGCCTGGCGGGCGGATGCCTCATCGGTTACTTCACCGAGTACTTCACCTCCGATACCTATAAGCCCACCAAGGAGCTGGCCGAGTCTGCCGAGTCCGGCGCAGGCCCGGTCATCATCAGCGGTCTTGCCTTGGGCATGAAGTCCGTTATCGCTCCTGTTCTCATAGTTTCTGTCTGCGTTATAGTCAGCTTCTTCGGCACCGGCGGAGGAAGCAACTTCGTACAGGGTCTGTACGGAATAGGCATTGCCGCTGTCGGCATGCTGTCCACCCTGGGCATCACCCTTGCCACCGACGCTTACGGCCCTGTTGCCGATAACGCCGGCGGTATCGCCGAGATGTCCGGCCTGCCTGAGGAAGTGCGTGAGCGTACCGACGCCCTCGACTCCCTTGGCAACACCACTGCTGCCACCGGTAAAGGCTTTGCTATCGGCTCTGCTGCTCTTACCGCTCTGGCTCTGCTTGTATCCTATGTCAACATCGCCACTGCGAAGATGTCCCTCGTTGGCAAGACGATGGATCTGTCCGTCACCAACCCCGCCGTTCTTATCGGTCTGTTCATCGGCGCTATGCTGGTGTTCATATTCTCCGCTCTGGCCATGGGCGCTGTTCAGCATGCCGCTCAGAACATCGTGCATGAGGTTCGCCGCCAGTTCAAGGAGATCCCCGGCATCATGGAGCACGAGGCTGAGCCCGATTACGAGGCCTGCGTCGATCTGTGCACCAGAGGCGCTCTGAAGCAGATGGTAGCCCCCTCCGTCCTCGCCATCGTGGTCCCGGTCATCACCGGTATCATCCTGGGCGTAAACGGTGTTGTAGGCCTGCTGGCCGGCGCTACCGTTACCGGTTTTGTGGTCGCCGTATTCATGGCTAACGCCGGCGGCGCATGGGACAACGCCAAGAAGTATATCGAGGCTGGCAACTTCGGCGGCAAGGGCTCTGAGGGCCACAAGGCCGGAGTCATCGGCGACACCGTAGGCGATCCCTTCAAGGATACTGCGGGTCCCTCCCTGAACATCCTCATCAAGCTGGTATCCACGGTCTCCATCGTGTTTGTCGGCCTGGTAGTCGCCATCTCCATCCTGTAATAAGGGACAGAGACGGCCCGGATATACGGGAAAAACAGAATCATCAATACGCGGCACGGCTCTTCGGCCATGCCGCGTATTTTTGCGCATGCTGCATTTCGGGCTCCGAGGCGGCGCTGTCGCAGTATTATCTATATGCGTCCGGGCCTTGAAATAGCCGTACCGGGATTATATAATTAAGCGGAAGAAAAAACATAACGGAGGCCCATATGAGAGCGTACGAGAGATTTTTGAAATATATAAAGATACATACATCAAGCGATCCGGAATCCGAAGGCTGTCCCTCCGCCCCGCGGGAGTTTGACCTGGCCCGGGAGCTTGTGCGTGAGCTGAGGGAAATGGGCGTGGAGGATGCCCGCTTCGACGACAACTGCTACGTCTACGGGAGCATTCCCGCCACGCCGGGATATGAGAACGCGGTCAAGCTGGGCTTTATCTCCCACATGGATACCAGTCCGGAGTTCAGCGGGGAAAACGTAAATCCCGTGATAATCGCCAACTACACGGGCGGCGAAGTGGAGCTGGGCAGCGGCAGGCTCCTGAGCCCCGACAAGTTCCCCCATCTGGAGCGGCTGAAGGGCCGCAGCCTTATCGTAACCGACGGCCGCACCCTGCTGGGCGCCGACGACAAGGCTGGCATCGCGGAGATCATGACCATGGCTGAGCGGGTGCTGTGCAGTGAAACCCCCCACGGGAAGATTTGCATAGCTTTCACCCCCGACGAGGAGATAGGCAGAGGAACAGTTGAATTTGATATAAGCGGCTTCGGCGCGGACTTTGCATATACGGTGGACGGGGACGACGAGAACACCATCCAGTATGAAAACTTCAACGCCTGTCAGGCGGCCTTTGAAATCAGGGGCTTCAACGTCCACACGGGCAGCGCCAAGAATATCATGATAAACGCATCCCTGGTGGCCATGGAGATAAACTCCATGCTCCCGCCCGGCCAGACGCCAAGGGACACCGAGGGCTACGAGGGCTTTTACCATCTCTGCGGTGTGGAGGGCAACGTGGAGAAGGCCGAGGCCGTATATATAGTCAGAGACCACGACCCGGAGCTCTTCCGGAAGCGCATTGAGGCCCTTGAGCATATAGAGAAGAGCATCAACGATAAGTACGGCGCGGGGACCGTGACCCTGACCGTGACCCAGCAGTATAAGAACATGGCCGAGTACATTAAGCCATGCTTCCACCTGGTGGACAACGCCCGCAAGGCCATACGGGACTGCGGGATGGAGCCTGTGACCGAGCCCATACGAGGGGGCACCGACGGGGCGAATCTCACATGCGAGGGTCTGCCATGTCCGAATCTGGGCGTGGGCGGCTTCGCCTTCCACGGGCCCTACGAGCATATCACGATCGAGGGCATGGACAATGTCACCAATACTCTGTGCAGGCTTGTGGAGATATACGCCGGCTGGAACAGGGAAGAGAATTGAACGGCAGTTTAGTCCTTATCGCGGCTATGGCAAAGCGTAAAAGACCCGCCGTAGAGCTTCAATAAAACGAAGTCACGGCGGGTCTTATGCGTCTGGTTTGATTTGTCGTTTTAGCTACTTTGTCACGCGCTGATAATTTGCCTCTACGGCGGCCCAGTCGAGTATCTCAAACAGGTCCTTTATGTAGTCGGCCCGGAGATTGCGGTACTTGAGATAGTAGGCGTGCTCCCATACGTCGATGGCAAGCAGGGGGACAAAGCCGGTCCCCTCACTGATGGGATTGTCCTGATTCGGGCTGGCGGAGGCCATAAGATCGCCGGCCTTGTTGGCGGAGAGCCAGGCCCATCCGGAGCCGAACTGTCCCGCGGCGAGGGCGGAGAGCTTGGCCTTCAGCTCATCCATGCTGCCGAAGGTTTCATTGATCTTCGCGAGCAGAGCGCCTTCAGGGACCATTTTCGGCGTGGGGGACAGGGTCGAGAAGTAAAGGTTATGGTTATAGTATCCGCCTCCGTTGTTGCGTACGGCAGTTCTGAGGGCGGGGTCCTCTATCTTATCCAGAGAGGCGAGGAGCTCCTCAATATCCATATCGGCCTTGCCGGCTTTTTCAGCCGCGTCATTGAGATTTTTCGTATAGGCGGCATGGTGCTTGCCGTGGTGTGTCTCGACGGTCAGAGCGTCGATTATCGGCTCCAGCCCGTCGCTGGCGTAGGGCAGCTGATACTGCTGAAACATATCGTTTTACCTCCTTGAGTTTGGTTTTTTCAGGCCGGAATTCTTCCGGCTTCCGAGGACACTGGTTATTATTTTTTATAATTGTACTTTAAGTCCATTCGCCTGTCAATATATATTTGGATACACAACGAGAGCGAACGGGCGACTGCCCGCCGCGGAAAAAGCCACGTGGACGGACGACAAAAAGATAATGCCGGAGGAGGGATTATTTTGTGTTTTTTACTGGACTGAAAGTGATATTTGGACTATAATAACAAAACAGGTCCGTAATGATTCGGCGGGGACAGCACGTTGAAGCCACGCCCCGCTGTCGAAATAATGCTGTGCCGCAGGCGAGGGGTGTGTGCTGATGCCTTGCCCGCTCGAAAGCGGTGGAATGGAGATTGAAATGAGAGCTATAGTAACTGTAATCGGCGTAGACCAGGTGGGCATCATAGCCAAGGTGTGCGGCCTGCTGGCATCCATGAACATCAATATTCTGGACATAAATCAGACCGTCATGCAGGAGCTTTTCACCATGACCATGCTGGTGGACACTTCCGCGTGCACGACGACCTATGAGGATGTCAATGCCGCCCTGACTGCCAAGGGACAGGAGATGGGCATGTCTATAAGGATGCAGCGTGAAGATATCTTCAAGGCCATGCACCAGATTTGAGGTGAGATAATGCTCAGTCATTCCGATATTCTACAGACGGTGGATATGATAGACCACCAGCATCTGGACATACGTACAATCACAATGGGCATGTCGCTGCGGGACTGCGCCCATCAGGATATTGCGGAGTGCGCCCGAAGGGTGTACGACAAGATCTGCCGCAACGCCGAACATCTGGTGGAGACGGGCTGCGCCATAGAAGCGGAGTACGGCATACCCATAGTAAACAAGCGCATATCCGTGACTCCCGTTGCCATTGTGGCGGAGTCCAGCGACTCGGAGGACTACAGCCCCGTGGCCGTGGCCATGGACAGAGCCGCAAAAAACTGCGGAGTCAACTTTATAGGCGGCTTCTCCGCCCTCGTGCACAAGGGCTTTACAACAGGGGACAGGCGGCTTATAAACTCCATACCCTCGGCGCTGGCCGCCACAGAGATGGTCTGCTCCAGCGTAAACGTGGCCAGCACAAAGACGGGCATAAACATGGACGCGGTGTATGAGATGGGCCGCATCGTAAAGCGCACGGCGGAGCTGACCGCGGACAGCGGAGGCCTGGGCTGCGCCAAGCTGGTGGTGTTCGCCAACGCCGTGGAGGACAACCCCTTTATGGCCGGCGCCTTCCACGGAGTGGGTGAGCCCGAGTGCGTCATTAATGTGGGTGTGTCCGGCCCGGGCGTGGTATACCACACCCTGCAGGGCGTCAAGGGACAGCCCTTTGACGTGGTGGCGGAGTCCATAAAGAAGACCGCCTTTCGCATAACCCGCATGGGACAGCTCGTGGCTCAGGAGGCATCAAAGCGCCTGGGCGTGCCTTTCGGCGTAGTGGACCTCTCCCTTGCCCCCACCCCCGCGATGGGCGACAGCGTGGCCAGAGTGCTTGAGGAGATGGGCCTGGAGGTCTGCGGTACACATGGCACCACGGCGGCCCTGGCTCTGCTCAACGACGCGGTGAAAAAGGGCGGCCTGATGGCCAGCGGACATGTGGGCGGCCTGTCAGGAGCTTTCATACCCGTCAGCGAGGACGAGGGCATGATAGCTGCTGCCTCCGGCGGCACACTGACGCTTGACAAGCTGGAGGCCATGACTTGCGTCTGCTCCGTGGGCCTCGACATGATAGCCGTGCCCGGCGACACCACGGCGGAGACCATAGCGGCCATTATAGCGGACGAGTCCGCCATAGGCGTTGTGAACAACAAGACCACCGCCGTCAGGATCATACCCGCTCCGGGCAAGAGCGTGGGGGATCAGGTGGAGTTCGGCGGCCTGCTGGGCAGCGCGCCCGTTATGCCCGTACACCCCGAGAGCGCGGAGACCTTTATCCGCCGGGGAGGACGCATACCCGCCCCGCTGCAGAGCCTGAGAATCTGATCGAGGACAAATAATTACTGATAATAAACACTGTCTAAAAGCAAGCGTGTCAACTCTTCGGGACCGACACGCTTGCCTGTTTTGAGGAGAAAAACAGGTCAATGGCATTTGACTGCTGCAGAAACGAAAAGGGATACACTCAATTGAGTGTATCCCTTTAAAACTAAGACATATGAAAGTAGTTTTTATATCTTGCCAGCCTTCTTCAGACCCTCGAGCACGCGGCCCGGAGTCAGAGGAGCGACTTCGAAGCGAACGCCGGTGGCGTCTTCAACAGCGGAGAAGATAGCGGGCAGAGTCGGGTTTACACCGCACTCGCCGATACCCTTGATGCCGAATACACCCTTGGGGTCATTGCTCTCTACAAAGATGGACTCAATCTCGCAGATGTCGTCCGCAGTGGGCAGCATGTACTTGTGGAAGCCGTCGTTGTAGAAGCCCTTGCCCTCTTCATAGGTCATCTCCTCGCGGGTTGCATAGCCGACGCCCTGAGCCACGCCACCTTCGATCTGACCCTCGCAGAGAGCGGGGTTGATGACTTTGCCCACGTCGTGAGCGGCGGCGACCTTGATAACCTTTACAAGGCCGAGTTCCATGTCCACCTCGACCTCAGCGGCCTGGGCATACCAAGGCAGACTGTTGGGCGGTACACGGCAGGCGGAGGACAGGAACTGATGTCCGTAGGAATGAGCTATAGTGGCGAGCTCTTTAATAGAGATCTCTTTGCCGGAGCCGGATATAATACCGTCTTTGATGCTCAAGGACTCCTGCGGCACCTTGAGATGATTGGCTGCGAAGGAGAGTATATCCTCCTTGAGGGGCTTTGCGGCCTCAGAAATAACATTACTCACGGAGTACAGTGTGCGGGAGGCGTGAGAGCCGATATCAAAGGAAGCAGAGGCGGTGTCGCCGAATTTCATGACTGCTGTCTCGAAGGGCAGGCCGAGGAGCTCACAGGCCACCTGGATAAGAGCCGTGGTGGAGCCGGGGCCGATCTCGGGAATACCGGAATTGATCTACAGACAGCCGTCCTGCTCGATGCGCAGCATTATGGAGTTGTAGTCAACGCAGAAGGGGGCGGCGTTGGAAACGTGGGTGCCGCAGGCGATACCCACACCGCGGCGGATGTTGCCTGTCTGAGGCTTGCCGCGCTTCTCTTTCCAGCCGATGGCGGCCGCGGCCTTGTCGAGGCACTCGTCCACACCGATGGAGCCGACGTCGAAGGGCCAGAAGCCCGGAGGATCGCCCGGCTTGCGGGTATTCAGCTTACGCAACTCGATGGGGTCCATATTCAGGACCTGAGCCATCTTATCCACGGCGGCCTCAGCAATGGCGGTACCCTGAGGTGTGCCGTAACCGCGGAAGGCGCCGGCGTTCTGCTGGTTGGTATAGATGGGATAGCCGGTGTAGTTTAAGTTGGGGATATAATACGTACCGGCGGTGCCGCAGGCGCCGAGAACTCCGAGCAGCTCCACGCCGAAGGTGGCGTAAGCGCCGGTGTTCATCTTTGCGACTGTATCCATAGCGTAGAACTTACCGTTCTTTTTGGCGCCCAGTCTGCAGTGGAGGTATCCGCCGTGACGGGTATCGGAAGCTATGATATCCTCTTCACGGGTAAGGAGATATTTAACAGGTCTGCCGGATTTTTTTGCAAGGACACAGGCGATGGGCTCTGCCTTGCCGCACATACCTATGCGAACACCGAAGCCGCCGCCGACATAAGGCGGATTCATGATGCGAACACGGGATTCGGGTACTCCCAGGGCATATGCGGTGACCATCTTATCAGGGTTGGGGGCCTGAGTGGGGCAGTAGACCTCATAGAAGCCGTTCTTGTAAGTGGCCACGGCGCCGTGGGTCTCCATCTGGCACTGCTTTACTCGGGGCAGCTCAAGATCAACTTCAACGATCTCGTCGCACTCAGCGAAACGGTCTTCAAGATTGCCCT
>JAFRAF010000231.1 GCA_017405545.1 Oscillospiraceae bacterium
CCGGGACAGCTCCTTTACAAACTCGTCGAACAGGGCATTGGTGCGGCTGTAGGTGTGGGGCTGGAAGGCGAGAATGGTACGCTTGTAGCCCAGGGACAGCACCATGTCCAGCAGAGCATGGAGCTCGCCAGGATGATGGGCGTAGTCGTCGTAGACCCTGGCCCCGTTGTACATGCCCTTGAACTCGAAGCGGCGTCCCGCGCCGGTAAAGGTGGCGAGGCCCTCCTGTATGGCCTTTGGAGGAACTCCCAGCAGCAGAGCCGCGGTGGAGGCCGCCAGGGCGTTTCTCACGTTGTGGATGCCGGGAACGCAGAGCTTGATGGTGGTGAAATACTCGCCGTCCCTGTAGACGTCGAACCGGCTGCCGCTGCCCTCCATGACGATGTTTCTGGCCTGTATGTTGGCCCCGTCGCCGGTACCGAAGGTGACCAGAGGCCGATTCAGCTTTGACAGGGCGTCCATGGCGTTGGAGTCGTCATAGCAGCATACGATGTGCCCGTTCTCGGGGACCAGTGACGCAAACTGCCTGAAGGAGGCCTTTATTGCGTCGAGAGTTTTAAAATAATCCAGATGGTCTGAATCCACGTTCAGGACCACTGCGATAGTCGGGAAAAAGCTGTGGAAGGAGTCGTAGTATTCGCAGGACTCCAATATTATTGTGTCGCCCTTGCCGATGTGATGGCCGGCCTTCAAAAGGGGAAGGGTGCCGCCTATCATGACGGTGGGATCGCTCTGGGCGGCCATGAGTATATGTGTGGCCATGGATGTGGTGGTGGTTTTGCCGTGGGTACCTGAGATGCATATGGCATTTCTGTAGCCCTGCATGATGTAGCCCCAGGCCTGTGCCCTTTCAAATACGGGGATGCCGGCTTTTCTGGCGGCGGCGACCTCCGGATTGTCGTCCCTTGCGGCCGCGGTGCGGATTATGCAGGCGGCGCCCTCGATGTTCTCCGCACTGTGCCCGATGTGTATATCTATCCCAAGTGACCTCAGGTGTTTTACGGTATCGCTTTCCTTGATGTCAGAACCGCTGATTCTGACGCCCATCCCGGCAAGCACTTCAGCCAGAGGAGACATTGATACTCCGCCTATGCCGATAAGATGTATCCTTTTGCCGGGGACTATATATTTATTCAAATCAGAAACGCTCATAACAACTCCGTTTTCAAACGACAGATTAAAAATCGGCACCGAATTGACCGATGACATTAAATTACAGTTTAGTATTATACTACCCCTTCTTACGCATTACAATAGAAAATATCAAAGTTTTTTCCGCATATTTGTACAAATAATCTCATGATAATAAAAAAACAGACGCCTGAATGAAGGTTTTCAGGCGTCTGTTGCAGTATCGTGACTGTTTGCGGTTTAACTGTATCAGGAGATATAGCCCTCAGCGCAGAGCAGCTCGGCCAGCAGCACGGCTCCGCCGGCGGCGCCCCTGAGGGTGTTGTGGCTCAGACATACGAACTTGTAGTCGAACTGGCTGTCCGGACGCAGACGGCCCACGGAGATGGCCATGCCGTTCTCAAGGTTTCTGTCCAGCTTTGTCTGGGGCCGGTTGTCCTCGGTGAAATAGTGGAGGAACTGCTTGGGTGCGGAGGGGAGATTCAGCTCCTGAGCTCTGCCGGAGTAGCTGTTCCATGCCTCGATGATCTCCTCGGCAGTGGGCTTTTTCTCAAAGCTTGCGAAAACGGCGGCCATATGTCCGTTGGATGC
>JAFRAF010000232.1 GCA_017405545.1 Oscillospiraceae bacterium
CATATTGCCTATATGATCTCAACATCCTGCAAAAAGCGTTTCATACCCTCCGGCGCTTCGGACATATCATCCAGATTGGTCCAGCCGAGCTCGACAATTTTATTGCTGCCGTGGTAATCGCTTCCCGCAGTGACATAAAGCTCATACCTGTCGGCAAAGCTCAGAACCTCACTCTGTATTTTTGGTGAGAAGCCGGAGTAATAGCCCTCAACGCCCATGAGGCCGAAGTCCATAAGATACTGAAGCCGCTCATCCATCTCCTCACCCATTATCAGGTCGTCTCCGTCCCCATATGTGGGGTGGGCGAGGACCGGAATGCCTCCGCTCTGAAGTATGCCGTATATGGCCTCATCGGGACGAATATATGCTGTCCCGAATTTCTTTTTATTGATATATTCGGACATGGCCTCCCGGATGCTCCCGGCATAACCACGCTTTATCATCATGTTCGCTATATGGGGCTTGCCCGGGTTATCTCTCGCAAGTAGAGCTTCTATCTCCTCTTCGGGGAACTCAAATCCGAATTCATCCGCAAGAAACTGTAAACGCTCCTTTGTCTTTCTTATACGCAGTCCGTGCCCCTTTTCCACGACTTCCGCTATCCCGGGTACATCGGGATCGTAACCGTATCCCAGAATATGGTACTTCCCCATCTCATCCTTGCAGGAAAACTCTATGCCGCGTATGAAAGCCGGTCTCTGATCCATTTCCGTCAGCATGGGCGGGAGCAGTATTCCCGCTTTTATCGCATCGTGGTCCGTGACGGAGAACAGGTCAATACCCGCATTACGAACTTTTTCGATGACCTCCTCCAGACTGTCGGTCCCGTCAGATATCATCGTGTGCATATGGAGATCTATTTTTTTCATTTCTCACCTGAGTTTTTATTATTCACTGAGTAACTGTCACAGCGCTGCTGCAGATCTTTTTTCATATAATAGCGGCTATGTCCCTTCGGACAGTCCTCCAGTACGCCGAAAACCCTGTAGCCCTGCTTTTCGTAAAAGCCCTTTGCCTGAAAGTCAAAGGTGTCGACATGTATCAGATAACAGCCCTTCTTACTGGCGCTGTTCTCGATCTCTGCAAGCAGAGCAGAGCCCAGGCCTTTGCCCCTGTACTCCCCGTCTACCCACAGGATATCAACACAGGCTACATTCCAGCAGTAGGTTCTTGCTATACAGCCGGCGATTATCCTGCCATCCTCGCCGCTTATCTTTTTGTCAAGCCTTTCGTACAATATATCCTGCCGCGCGGGGACCTGTGACAGATTGTATTCAACAAGTCTGTCAAGGATATAGTCAGCATCTCCGCGCCTTAAGTTTTCGGTTTTATAATTCATTGACAAACCCCTGTCGGCTCAGCTGCATCTATTCCCATTCAATAGTGGCGGGGGGCTTGCTGGTGATATCATATACCACCCTGTTCACGCCGCTGACCTCGTTCGTTATTCTGGCGGATATGCGTGCAAGCAGCTCCCAGGGCAGGCGTGCAAACTCACAGGTCATGAAATCATTCGTCTTCACAGCCCTGATAGCCAGAGTGTAGTCATAGGTACGTCCGTCGCCCATAACGCCCACGCTTCTGGTGTTAGTGAGCACGGCGAAATACTGGTCCGAGCCCGCGTCGGCGCCCTCAAGCTCCTGCCTGGCTATGGCGTCGGCCTTCCTGAGTATTTCAAGCTTATCCTCGTTTACCTCGCCGACGATGCGTATGGCAAGTCCGGGGCCCGGGAAAGGCTGCCTGTACACCAGTTTTTCCGGCAGGCCCAGCAGCAGGCCCAATTTCCTCACCTCGTCCTTGAAAAGCCCTCTCAGGGGTTCCACCACACCTTTGAAGCCCAACTCCTCCGGCAGGCCGCCCACGTTGTGATGGCTCTTTATGACAGCCGAATCCGTGCCGGATTCCACCACGTCGGGATATATGGTACCCTGGGCCAGATATTCCACCTTGCCCAGCTTCTTCGCCTCTCCCTCAAAGGTCTCGGCGAAGAGCCTGCCAATAGTCTTGCGCTTCTGCTCCGGGTCCGTGACTCCCTTCAGGGCGCTTACAAAGCGATCTCTGGCGTCGACGCATATGAAGTCCAGGTCCCGCCCTAAAAAGGCCTCGCAAATCTCCTCTGTCTCATTCAGGCGCATAAATCCGTGGTCCACGTATATACAGCTGAGCTGTCCCGGCACCGCTCTGGCCAGAAGGGCCGCGCATACCGAGGAATCCACACCTCCGGACAGGCCCAGCAGCACTCTCCCGTCACCTATGAGGCGGCGTGCCTCCTCTATCTGGGTCTCCAGATAGTTCTCCATGCTGTAGCCTCCGACGGCTCCGCATATCCCGTACAGGAAGTTTCCAATAATATCGGTGCCGTGCAGGGTATTCTCCACCTCGGGGTGGAACTGCACTCCGTAGATTTGCCTCTCTCTGCACTCGAATGCAGCGTTGGGACACAGCTCCGTGCGGGCTGTGGTCCTGAAGCCCTCCGGAAGGATGCTGACTATATCGGTATGGCTCATGAGCACCTTGCCCTCGCCCTGCACCCCCTCAAAGAGCGGTGAATCTTCCAGAACGGCGTCCATGGTGCCGAACTCGCTTTTGGAGCACGACTCCACTTTGCCTCCCTGCATATGGCAGATCAGCTGCATGCCGTAGCATATCCCCAGAACAGGTACCCCCAGCTCAAATATTTCGGGGCTGCAGGTCGGGGAGTCCTCCTTATATACGCTGTTGGGCCCGCCGGTGAATATTATACCCACCGGGGACAGGGCCCGTATCTGCTCTATATCGGCGGTATGGG
>JAFRAF010000233.1 GCA_017405545.1 Oscillospiraceae bacterium
CGGGAAAGGACAGATCCCAATAGGGCGCCGCGACGACAATAGTGTCCGCCCCGGCAAACTGTCTCGCCATATCAAACATAGGGTCGGAGCAGTCCCCCTTTTCAATGAATCCATCTCTTCTCATCAGATAGGCCTCGTCCACGGGCGGGGAACTGATGTCCTCAAGGCGCAGCTCGACAATCGGCCCCTTCAGCTTTGACAACAGCCTTTCAGCCAGTCTTTCAGTCCTCGACTCCCGGCGGACGCAGGCGTTTATAAACAGTGTCATTCCATATACCTCACTATTATTCTCTCAAAAGCCCCAGACTCTGTCTAATACTTATGTACAGTGGGGCACAGCATCATACTGACATATTAATGGCGGGAAATCAAGTCTCCGACCGAAAAAACGGTCCACAGGGATTAAAAGACCTGTGGACCGAATAATTATATGCGATATGGGTCGGGCCTGAAAGCCTTTAAGCCATCCTCCGCCTATCTCCAGTGCCCCAGCTGCGAGAGATAGCCGTCATACTGCGCCCGGCGGGCGTCGTCGGCTAGGCCGTCGGGGTTGGGCATATGGCCCATGAGAAAATCCAGCAGCGCATCCTTGGACTCATACGCAAACTTGCCGTCGGCATAACACCACATGCAGTAATCCTCGTTAAAGCTGCCGTCGGGCTCCCGGCTTATCATGCCGTCCTCATTGAGGGGCATGCCGCAGCACTGGCAGACCAGCTGCCTTGGCGAGCCGAGGAGGGTGTTTATGGACACGTTGAACTCCCTCGACAGGAGCTTGAGCGTGTCGGTGTTGGGCTGGGTCTCACCGTTTTCCCAGCGGCTGACGGCCTGTCTGGTGACCATAAGGCGCTCAGCCAGCTGTTCCTGGGTCAGGCCCTTCTTCTCACGCAGATCTCTTACGATTTCACATATCTCCATATCCGTTCCTCCCTGAATTTGATGTCTTGATTATATACCGGAGTCGGGTCACTGCCAAGCAACACGTTGTTGCTCAACGCCGCAAACGCCGTCAAAACAAAAAGGGGCCCTCAACGGGACATATCCGCACGAGGTCCCCGCGGTTTTATTAATACATGGGCGGACGCTCGATCTGCCGCTCCTGATCTCTGAATATGACAGGCGTCTGAAGATAGCAGCGCCACTCGGGGGCGGACCAGGAATAGCGCTTCTCCCCGCCCTCTTGGGCGGCGATGGCGGAGGCCGTCCTGGCCAGCATTTTCTCCCTGTCCTTCGGCAGCTTGCCCTTGACCCGGAACTCAAACACATCGTGCAGGCCGTCGTACTCCAGCGGGCCCTCCAGCAGCTCAATCAGGCGGTACTCCTCCCGGAGTATCTCCAGCTCGTCGGCGGGAGTGAAGCGCTCCGCCTCGATCTCCCTTGCCAGGGGCACGTGGGGATGGAGCCCCATGGAGAAATTTACCACTCTCCAGGGCTTCGTGCGGTTCAGGAACGCCGCGGTGGCCTCCGCGTTCTCCAGACAGCGTCCCGCCCCGGCCACGCCGGTCATAATATGGGCGCCGTATTCTATTCCCGCCTCATGCAGACGCGCGATCTGCTCCTCCGCCTCAGCGGAACTGTGATCCTTGCGCATGAAGCTCAGCACGTCGTCCAGCCCGCTCTCTATGCCGATATACAGGCACTGCACCCCCGCATCGGCCAGAGCCTTCAGCTCGGAGTCTGTTTTGTCGCTTACGTTGGGGATGCGCGCGTCCATTCTCAGCTGGCTGCAGCTGGGGAAGTATTTGTGTATCTGCTCCGCGATGGCCAGCAGTCTGTCAGCGGACAGATAGAAGGCGTCCCCGTCCCCGAGAAATACCACCTTCGGGTCTCCGCCCAGGTCGTGTATGCGGCGCAACTCCTTCTCTATCTCCTCCATGGGCAGCTCCCGGTATTTCAAATGCCTGAACAGATCGCAGAAAAGGCAGGCGTTATATGAACAGCCCACGGTCACGGGTATATTCACCGAACTGCGCTCCACCGGCGGCTGACATATCTGACCCTCATACTTCATAACGCGATTCCTCCTTATATGACGGGTCTGAGCCTGAGACCCGCTTTAAGTCCATCTCACACATCGTCCCGCCACTCAGGCTTCCCTGGACGCTGCTCATACACTGTATTTATTATATTTATATTATACATGCTTTCCGGGATTTCGCAAGCCCGCAGATGAAAAAAGCCCGCCCTCGGGACGGGGGCGGGCTCAAGCTGTAGACAACATGCCTACAGCTTGAGCCCAAAAACGGGAGCCTATTAAAAAGCTCCC
>JAFRAF010000234.1 GCA_017405545.1 Oscillospiraceae bacterium
ACGCAGGATACTGTCCTCTGACATCGCCGCGGGCTCGACCATAACAGTGGATGTCGTCGACGGACAGCTACAGTGCGTTTAAGCGGCGTAATAGAAAAGAACTACAACCGGATACCGGCGGCCGACAGCGGCCGCCGGTATTTTGCTGTTTAAAAAACTGCGGGAATCTGTTATAATCGATGCAGTACTATTTACCTCGGAGATTGCGCATATGAAAAAACTGGTAATAGGCATACTTGCCCACGTGGACGCGGGAAAAACGACCCTGTCCGAGGGCCTGCTCTACACTACGGGCAACATCCGCAAGCTGGGAAGGGTGGACCACAGGGATACCTTCCTGGATACCCACGAGCTGGAGCGGGAGCGGGGAATAACCATATTCTCAAAACAGGCCACATTTTCCACCGGCGACATGGAGCTCACGCTTATGGACACGCCGGGCCACGTGGACTTTTCCGCCGAGATGGAGCGGACCCTGCAGATACTTGACTACGCCATTCTGGTAATAAGCGGCACCGACGGAGTGCAGGCCCGGACGGAGACACTGTGGCGCATGCTCAAGCTCTACCGGGTGCCCACTTTCATATTTGTGACAAAAATGGACCTGGCTCAGGAGAGCCGGGAGAACATAATGGCCGATATCAGAGCGCGGCTAGGTGAGAGCTGCGTGGATTTCAACGGGGGAGCGCTCACGGATGAGATATACGAGGAGATGGCCCTGCTGGATGAGAAACTGCTGGAGCGCTTTCTGGACAGCGGCTCTGTCAGCGACGGGGATATCGCGGGCCTTGTAAAAAACGGCAGGCTCAGCCCCTGCTATTTCGGCTCCGGGCTGAAGCTGGACGGGGTGGAGGGCTTCCTTGACGGGCTGTACCGCTATACCGTTCAGCCTGTGTACTCCGACAGATTCGCGGCCAGAGTTTATAAAATAGCCAGAGATATACAGGGGAACCGGCTGACCTTCATGAAGCTCACCGGCGGCAGTCTGAAGGTACGAGACACCCTGTCGTGGCAGAGCGGGGACGGAGAGCTGAAAGAGGAGAAGATAACACAGATAAGGATATATTCAGGCGCCAAATTCAATGTTCTGGAGAAAGCAGAGGCCGGCTGTGTCTGTGCCGTGCTGGGACCGGACGGAACCTGGCCCGGACAGGGGCTGGGTGAGGAGCGGGACTCCGAGGACATGATAACGGAGCCGGTGCTGAACTACCGTATAGCCCTGCCGCCGGACTGCGATCCAAGGGCCATACTGCCCAAGCTGCTGCAGCTTCAGGAGGAGGACCCTCAGCTCCACATAGCCTGGGACGACAGACTCAGGGAGATACACGCGGGCCTTATGGGGGATGTTCAGACCGAAGTCATAAAGCGGCTGGTCAAAGAGCGCTTTGATGTGGATGTGAACGTGGACTCCGGACGCATAATGTACAGGGAGACCATAGCGGGGCCCGTGGTGGGCGTGGGACACTTTGAGCCTCTGCGCCACTATGCCGAGGTGCATCTGCTCATGGAGCCCCTGGAGCGGGGCAGCGGACTGGTCTTCGGCAGCGACTGCAGCGAGGATGTGCTGGACAGGAACTGGCAGAGGCTGATACTCACCCATCTTGAGGAAAAGCAGCATCTGGGTGTGCTGACCGGCTCGCCCATAAGCGATATGCGCATAACGCTGATAGCGGGCCGCGCCCATCTCAAGCACACCGAGGGCGGCGATTTCCGACAGGCTACATACAGAGCTGTACGTCAGGGCCTTATGAAGGCCGAGAGCGTGCTTTTGGAGCCCTATTATGAGTTCCGGCTTGAGGTTCCCGGAGATCAGGCGGGCCAGGCCATAAATGACA
>JAFRAF010000235.1 GCA_017405545.1 Oscillospiraceae bacterium
CGTCGTTTCCGATCGCTGCCGCAGTAATTGATATTGTACATAAATTATATAGTAATTGCACGGGATTTGCAAGGAAATTTGCCGCGGGGCTCGTGATAATCAATGCGCGGGGCAGGGTCGTTATTCTGCGGGTCCCCGCCGCCCTGCACGGGCACAGGTCCCGACTCTCCGCAATTAGTTGTAGATTTTTTCCCGGCTTGGAAGTATAATAGGTGCATCCTCAAAGGATAAGACGACTTTTACGAGACGGTGCGCGCTCTCAGATTCAGATATGCTCCGCCATGCGGCCGGAGGGGCGCGATCCCCGGAGCGGCCGAGCCGGTCAGGAGGAAAAACTATGACAAAAGCACATAAGCTCCCGATAAAAGCGGGCATCCTGCTGTTCATGTGTACGGCGCTGGCCCTTCTGCTGCTGACACAGAGGGCAGGCGCGGAGTCCAACAACGCCGTGGACCCCCTCGGGCACAGTGACAACTACTCCGCGGTGCTGTACAACAACACCAACGGTCTGCCCACCTCCGAGGCCAACGACATCGCCCAGACAAGCGAGGGCTTCATATGGATAGGCAGCTACAGCGGCCTTATCCGTTATGACGGCAGCACCTTTGAGCGTATGGATTCCACCTCCGGGATCGCCAGCGTGGTGGCCCTGCTGGCGGACAGCCGGGACAGGCTCTGGATAGGCACTAACGACAACGGCGTCGCCCTGATGGAGCGGGGCGAGCTACATATGTGGGGCCTGGACGACGGTCTTGGCGCTTCCAAAATATGCACCCTCGAGGAGGGCGAGGGCGGCGTCATATATGTGGGCACCACCTCCGGGATCGCCATGATATACCCGGATTTGAGCCTTGTGCCGCTGGACGACCCCAAGATAGCCGACGCCTACATGGAGCACATAGTCCGGGGAAGCGACGGCCTTCTCTACTGCACCACAAATGAGGACGACCTCTTCACCATACGCAACGGGGAGCTGGTGGACTACTCAAGCCACAGCGACACCAGGATAAAAGGCATCACATGCATCCTCCCCGACAGCAGCGCGCCGGGAAAGCTGTACATCGGCACCGAGGGTTCCGACTTCTATTACGGCGACCCCAAGGGCGATTTCGCGGAAATGGAACAGGTGGACATCTCGCCCCTGTTCACGGTTATCGACGCCCGGCAGATAGGGGACCAGGTCTGGATCTGCGCCAACAACGGCATCGGAGTGCTGGACAGCGAGGGCTTCCACAACATGTCCGAGCTGCCCATGTACAACTCAGTCAACACGGTCATGGCGGATTACGAGGGCAACCTGTGGTTCACATCCTCCAGACAGGGCGTCATGAAGCTGGCATGGAACCGCTTCTCGGACATCTTCGCGCGTTTCAATGTGTCCGAGCGGGTGGTCAACTCCACCTGCATGCATGACGGACAGCTCTTCATCGCCACGGACACGGGCCTTATGGTCCTGGACAATAACGGCCCCGTGTCATCCGTCCCCCTGACTTCGGCTGTGACCGCCTCCGGCGAAAAGCTGGATGAAAGCGACCTGATTGAGATGCTGGACGGGACCCGCATCCGCTCCGTCATCCGGGACAGCCGGGACCGGCTGTGGATATCCACCTGGCGCGGCTGCGGTCTGCTCTGCTGTGACGGGGGCAGTGTGACCGCCTTTAACGAGGCGGACGGACTCCTTTCCGACCGTATCCGGGCCGTGTGCGAGGCTGCCGACGGGTCGATACTGGTGGCCCACACCGGCGGCGTGTGCGTTATAAAGGACGGTCGGGTGACCGCCGCCTGCGGCAAGGATGACGGCATCTCCAATCTGGAGATCCTGACCGTGGCCTCGGCTCCCAACGGGGACATACTTCTTGGCTCCAACGGCGACGGTATCTATGTCATCAATGAGGAGGGCACCCGCTGCATAGGCCTTAAGGACGGCCTGTCCTCCGCCATTGTCATGCGTATAATCAAGGACCCGACCCGGGACGTCTTCTGGATAGTCACAAGCAACTCCATCGCATACATGAGCTCCGACTACAGTGTGACCACCATAAAGAAATTCCCCTATTCAAACAACTTTGATATGTACGAAAACAGCCAGGGCGACATGTGGATACTCAGCAGCAACGGCATATATGTGACCCCCTCCGAGGAGCTTCTTGCCAACGGTGAGATCAATCCCGTCCACTACGGCATGGCCAATGGCCTGCCCTGCATATCCACCAGCAATTCCTACAGCGAGCTGACGGCGGAGGGCGATCTCTACATCTCCGGCAACACGGGCGTCGCCAAGGTCAACATAGAAACGCCGCTGGAGGACGTGTCCGATATAAAGCAGTCCGTCCCATACATCGAGGCGGACGGTCAGCTGCTGTACCCCGGCAAGTCGGGGGGCTTTTCCGTCCCGGCCGGTACGCAGAAGCTGACGGTGTACCCCTATGTGTACAACTATTCCCTGACCGATCCCAGAGTGTCCTACCGCCTGGTGGGCTTTGACCGGGATTTCGTGACCGTCAGCCGCAGCGAGCTGGGCCCGGTGACCTACACGAACCTGTCCGGCGGGGCATACAGCTTTATGATGGAGCTGCAGGACGCCCTGGGCCGCGAGAGCAAGACCCTCTCCGTGCCCATAGTCAAGGAGAAGGCCCTGCACGAGCAGCCCTGGTTCTACGGCCTCATCGCTCTGGCCGCCGCACTGCTCCTGGCCGCGGGGATGCAGCTTTACATACTCCGCAAAATGCAGGCGCTTGAGAAAAAACAGCGCGAACAGGCGGAGCGCGAACGCATAGGCAACGAGCTGGACATGGCCACGCGCATACAGAGGAGCATGCTGCCCCACGAGTTCCCGCCTTTCCCCGACCGCAGGGAATTCGACGTCTACGCCTCCATGGACCCGGCCCGCGAGGTGGGCGGCGACTTCTATGACTTCTTCATGATAGATGAGGGCCACCTCTGTCTGGTGATCGCCGACGTGAGCGGCAAGGGCATCCCGGCGGCCCTGTTCATGATGGTGTCCAAGGCCATACTGCAGAGCTGCGCCATGCTGGGCCAGTCGGCGGCGGAGATATTGACAAAGACCAACGAGGGGCTCTGCTCCGGAAATCAGACCGATATGTTCGTCATTGTCTGGCTGGGTATCCTGGAGATATCCACCGGCAAGATCACGGCGGCCAACGCCGGGCACGAGTATCCCGTGCTGGCGCAGAACGGTTCGTTCTCCCTGTTCAGGGACAGGCACGGCTTTGTCATCGGCGGTATGGACGGGATGAAATACAGAGAGTATGAGATTCAGTTAAAGCCCGGCGACAGGCTCTTCCTCTATACGGACGGCGTGCCGGAGGCCACGGACGCCGACAATCGGATGTTCGGCGTCGAACGCATGCTGGAGGTGCTCAACGGCGATATGGAGGCCTCGCCCCGGGAGCTGCTGGGAAATGTCCGGAAAGCCGTCGACGATTTCGTGAACGGGGCGGAGCAGTTTGACGATCTGACCATGCTCTGCATCGAGTACAACGGGCCCGGCGGGGATGAAACGGAGCATAAATGATACGCCGCAGGGCCGCCCGATGAATAGTCATAAAAAAACAAAAAGCCCCGTCCGCGGACGGGGCTTTTTCGTCGGGAAAGACCGGCGTATTTGTTTTTTTCCTGTATCCGCCGCCGGCGCGGGGGACTTGATTTGCGGCTTCGGGCCCGGGAAAGCGGCTACTTCTTCTCCATGGCCGCGGCGGCGGCCATGTGCATGAGCCGCTTGGTCCCCACCCGCTCGAAGCTTATCTCCAAGAGGGCGTCGCCGCCCATGGGCGTGACCTTCTGCACCACGCCCTCGCCGAAGATGCGGTGCTGCACCACATCCCCCGGGGACAGCATTTTAAGGCTGCTCTTCGGCCCGGCCGGGGCCCTGGCAGTGTACTTCTTTACCGCGGGGCGGGAATAGCCGTGTCCGCCGGGTACGGCGCTCACGAAGCTCCGGGACGGCCTCGCGGGACGCTCTATGTCCTCGGAGGGGATCTCCTCAATGAAGCGGGAGGCCATGCAGGGGGCCGTGCGGCCGTATATCATGCGCTTTTCCGCGTGGCTTATGATGAGATGCTCCTTCGCTCTGGTCATGGCCACATAGCAGAGCCTGCGCTCCTCCTCCATCTCCTCGGGCTCGCCTATGGCCCGGTTGCCGGGGAAGAGGCCGTCCTCCACGCCCACCATGAATACGGTGGGGAACTCCAGGCCCTTGGCCGAGTGTATGGTCATCATCACCACGCAGTCGTCATTCTCGTCCAGCTTGTCAGTGTCCATGTACAGGGCGGACTCGTCCAGAAAGCCCGCCAGATCCGGTTCCACCGTACTGCTTATGTAGTTCTGTATGTTGGTCTTAAGCTCCTGTACGTTCTGCAGCCGAGACTCGTGCTCCCGGCCGGACAGGGCCTTTGCAAAGCCGCTCTTGTCGCAGAGCTCGTCGTAGAACTCATCCAGCGGCATACAGCTCAGGCTCTCCCTGAGCTCGTCCACCAGATCGGTGAAAACACAGAGCTTTCCCGCGGACTTGCTCAGCTCCGGGTACTCCCGGCAACGGGAGATGACCTGATAGAGGCTGCTGCCCTCCCGGTCGGCCAGAGCCCGGGCAGTCTCTACGGTCCTGGTCCCTATGCCCCTGGGCGGGTTGTTTATTATGCGCATGAGCCGCAGGTCGTCGCTTTGATTGTTCAAAAAGCACAGCCAGGCCAGCATGTCCTTGACCTCGGCCCGGTCGAAAAAGCGCATGCCCCCCACGACCCGATAGGGTATGCCCATGCTGCGAAAGGCGTACTCGAACTGGTTGGACTGGGCGTTGGTCCGGTAGAGTACCGCGTAGTCCGAGTACCTCTTCCCGGCCAGCACCCCGGAGCGGATCGCGGCCCCCACGTAGCGGGCCTCCTCCGCCTCGTCCGCCGAGACGTGGAGAAGGAGCCTGTCCCCCTCGCCGGAGCTTGTCCAGAGCTTTTTGCCCTTGCGGCCCTGATTGTGCTGTATCACGGCGTTTGAGGCCGCCAGTATGTGGCCCGTGGAGCGGTAGTTCTGCTCCAGCCTTATGACTCTGGCCCCGGGCCAGCGCTTTTCAAAGTCCAGTATGTTGTCTATGGTCGCGCCCCGGAACTTGTATATGCTCTGGTCGTCGTCGCCCACCACGCAGAGATTGCCGCTCTCGCCGGCTATCAGAGCCGCGAAGCGCTCCTGCAGCTTGTTGGTGTCCTGATACTCGTCTATCAGCACGTACTTGAATCGCCTGCGGTAGTATGAAAGCACTTCCCCGGAGCTCTCCAGCAGCTCCACGGCGCGGAGCAGAAGGTCATCGAAGTCCAGGGCCTCCGCCTCCTTCAGGCGGTGTTCGTACTCCGTGTACAGCTCGCCCAGATGCTTCTTCCGCAGGTCATAGCCCATGGCCGCCTCGGCAGCGAACTCCCGGGGGCCAATACGCTCCTGTTTCGCCCGGCTTATGGCGCTGAGCACGGAGCGGGGAGGGAAGCTCTTTTCATCCACGCCCCTGTCTTTGAGTATCCTCTTTATGGTGCCCAGACTGTCGTCCGTGTCGTATATGGTGAAGGAGCGGCTGTAGCCCAGGACCTCTATGTCCCGGCGAAGTATGCGCACGCAGGCGGAGTGGAAGGTCTGGGCCCAGACGTCCTCGGCCGCCTCGCCCAGCCGGTTTAAAAGCCGGGTTTTCAGCTCCGACGCCGCCTTGTTGGTAAAGGTTATGGCCATTATGCGCCAAGGGGCCACGGGCTCCAATGCGCAGAGACTGCGGGCTCTGTCCGCCCACTCGGGGCGCGGATCCTTCAAATAGCCCTCCAGAAACTCCAGATCGGCCTCCTCCGCCCACTCGGGCATGTCGTCTGAGTCGGAGGCCCGGCCGAATTCCATGAGGTTGGCAATGCGGTTTATGAGCACGGTGGTCTTGCCGCTGCCCGCCCCGGCCAGTATGAGGAGGGGGCCCTCGGTGGCCAGCACGCCCTCCAGCTGCATGTCGTTGAGATAAGAAAACTCACGGGCGATCACCGCTCTCCGGGCGTCCGCGAATCGTTTTTCAAGCTGCTGTGTATCCATATTATCCTTTCTCCCCGCCGGGCTCCATGCCCGCGCGGGAATGTATTGCGCTGTCAGCGCCCTTCTCCCTCAGTCCCGCGAAGAACTCCCTGAGCAGGGCGGAGCACTCACTTTCCAGCACAGCGCCGTATATCCTGGGGCTGTGCCCGTAGTTCTCCATGAACAGATTTATCACGCTGCCGGCGGAGCCGGTGACCGGATCCTTCGCCCCGTAGCAGAGCTCGGCTATCCTGGCGTTTATTATGGCCCCGGCGCACATGGGACAGGGCTCCAGCGTCACATAGAGGCGGCAGCTGCTGAGCCGCCAGTCGCTTAAGCTTTCACAGGCCATATGTATGGCCTCCAGCTCCGCGTGGGCCAGTGCGCTGCGGCTCTCCTCCCGGCGGTTCCTGCCCCGGCCGATTATCTCACCGTCCGGGCCCACCACCACGCAGCCCACGGGCACCTCTCCCGCCCGCATGGCCTCCGCCGCGAGCTCGAGGGCAGCGCGCATATATTTTTCATCCGGCATACGCTCATCCTCCTGTTCGGGCACGGCGGACGGAATCCTTTTTCACGGGCCCTGAATATATGGGGCCCATGGGGTCAATAATCTTAGTGTGATTTCCGGCAAAAGGGGGCTTTATACATGCTTGTAAGCGAAATAATGTCAAAGGACGTGATGTGCATCTCTCCGGAGGAGTCCGTCGCCATGGCGGCGAAGATGCTGGCCCGCTCCGACCTGGGCGTACTGCCCGTATGCGCGCCCGGCGCGATGCTCCGGGGCATACTGACAGACAGGGACATAGTCCTGCGCTGCGTGGCCCCGGGGAGCGACCCGGAGTCGCTGACCGTGGGAGAGATAATGTCCGGGGTCACGGCCGCCGCGTCCCCGGCTGACGATGTGGAGAGGGCAGTCGGCCTCATGTCCGAAAGGCAGCTGCGCCGTCTGCCCGTGGTCAGCGAAGGTGAGGTCGTGGGCATTCTCTCCGTGGGCGACCTGGCCCGCCACGGCTTCGCCGCGGAGGCCTCGAAGGCCCTCGGGGCGATCTCATCCCGGCTGCGCAGATTTTAAGGGCTTCTTACGGTTGCGGGACAGGGGCTAATCCTCCATGTAGAGTGAGTCGTCCTGCTTTATCCACTCGTCCACGTCGCAGCTCACATACTCATTTTCGCCCACGCGGCATATGACCTTCACAATACCGGCGTTTATGATCAGGCGGCGGCACATGGAGCAGGGGGAGGCGTCGCTGAGCAGTTCCCCGGTCTTGGCGTTGCGCCCCGCCAGATACAGGGTCCCGCCTATGGCGTCCCGGCGGGCGGCGGAGATGATGGCGTTGGCCTCGGCATGGACGCTGCGGCAGAGCTCGTAGCGCTCGCCGCTGGGTATCTTCAGCTCGTCCCTCAGACAGCGGCCCAGATCGACACAGTTTTTCCGGCCTCTCGGCGCGCCGTTGTATCCGGTGGAAATGATCTCATCGCTGCGCACAATTATGGCGCCGTAACAGCGCCGAAGGCAGGTGGAGCGTCGGGACACGGCCTCCGCTATGTCCAGATAGTAGTTTGTCTTGTCCATGCGCTGCATAGTAAGTCCTCCCTGAGTCGGCTTTTGTGATTTTTTGTGATTATATACTGTACAGATACCTGCATGTACTGGTATAATACCCTAAAAGGTATATTGCATCTCTTCAAAGGCTCTCTGCGGGCCTTTCAAGTCTACACCATTATATTTCACAACAGCTTATTTTTCAAGCGGATGTGCCGGCGCGGCGGCAATAATATTCCGTGCGCCGCCGTCCGCCCGACAGGAGGGACAGACATGACAAGCCCCTTTTTCGCCTTCATATGGCGTCTTAAAAACATCAGCCGCTGGGCCCTCATGCGCAGCAGCAGCCGGGAAAACGTGCAGGAGCACTCCTACAGCGTGGCGGTGCTGGCCCACAGCCTCGCCCTCATCCGCAGGCAGGTGTTCGGGGGCGACGCCGACCCCTGCAGAGAGGCGGCGGCGGCCCTGTTCCACGACTGCTCCGAGATATTCACCGGGGACCTGCCCACCCCCGTCAAATACCACTCCGCGGACATCACCTCCGCATACAAGGAGCTGGAGGCGGCGGCGTCAAAAAAGCTCACCCGCTCCCTGCCCGACGCGCTCAGGCCCCATTATGAGGAGCTCTTCGAGGACGCGGAGAGCGACATCGTACGGGCGGCCGACAGGCTGGCGGCCTACATAAAATGCGTGGAGGAGCTGAGCGCGGGGAACCGGGAGTTCAGCCTGGCGGCGAAGCAGACCCGCCAGCGCCTTGAATCCATGAATATGCCGGAGGTGGACTATTTCCTGGAGCACTTCATGCCCGCCTTTGACCTGACTCTGGACGAGCTGAATTACTCCATAGACTGAGGCCCCGCCCGAACGCGCCGGGGCTCGGGATGAAATCTGGCGAGGCGGATAAAAATGTCTTGACATTTCCCGAACATTTAGCTATAATCATTAAGCACTTGAAAGTAAGCGTCGCTTTTCTTTCAGCTGTAAAAAGTGAATACGCTCATTTTTTCGATCCGGAGAAGTCGCGTAGCCCGGTCGAGCGCGCACGATTGGAAATCGTGTAACGGTCATAAGCCGTTCGAGGGTTCGAATCCCTCCTTCTCCGCCAAATAAGGTAGCAGATTTTGATAGAAAGTCTGCTACCTTTTTCTATGCCCGAAACGCCTTGAAAAGTCACGGTTTTTGTGTTACACTATTACACGAACGCACAGAGAGCGCATGGAGGGTCAGATTATGGCAGAACGCAATCTTGAAAATATTACCGTCACTATGACGAAGGAAGAAAAGAAAGCCTTGAAACAGGCTGCGCTGGACAACGACTGCTCGGTGTCCGAGCTTATCCGCCGTTGGCTGGAAGAATACAGGGCAAAGGAGGCACAGAAGTAATGGCTGGAAATAAAGACCTTAATGCCGCTGCACAAGCCAAGAAAGATGAGTTCTATACTCAGCTTTCCGATATTGAGAAGGAACTCCGTTATTACAGACAACATTTCAAAGGAAAGACTGTTCTGTGTAACTGCGACGATCCATTTGAAAGTAATTTTTTTAAATATTTTGTGCTGAATTTTAACCGTCTGGGGTTAAAGAAACTGATTGCAACTTGTTATACTGGGTCTCCTATTGCCAATCAGCAGTTGACTATTTTTGACATTCTCGGTGATGGCGAGGAAAACCAGAATAAGCCGTATAAAGCTGTTGTCACTACACTTTATGATAAGACAGGCGACGGCGGCGTGGATATGTTAGATGTTGCCGCTCTCTTCAAGTCTGGCGAAAATGTATTAACAGAACTGTGCGGGGATGGTGATTTCCGTTCGCCAGAGTGCCTTGCTCTACTGGATGAGGCTGATATAGTCGTAACCAATCCGCCTTTCAGCCTGTTCAGAGAATATGTGGCCGTGCTGATGGAGCACAAAAAAAGTTTCATCATCATAGGGAATATAAACGCGGTTACCTATAAAGAGTTCTTCCCGTTGATTATGAATAACGAAGTCTGGATAGGACCGAGTATTCACTCTGGCGATAGGGCTTTCTATGTTCCTGACAATTATCCATTGTCTGCTGCTGGGTGCGGTGTCGATGAAAACGGCCGCAAGTTTATTCGTGTTAAAGGCATACGCTGGTTTACAAATCTTGATGTAAAGCAACGTCACGAAGAAATGATTCTTGTCCGTAGATATACACCTGAGGACTATCCCCATTACGACAATTATGATGCTGTTGAGGTAAGCAAAACATCAGATATTCCTTGTGATTATCCTGATGTGATGGGTGTTCCTATTACTTTCTTGGACAAGTATAGCCCTGACCAGTTTGAAATCATTGGGATGGCGAAGCGAGGAGCTGGCGATCCAGCATTGAAGTCGCACGTATATACGAAGGATGAATACCCGAATTATAGCGATTTGAATGCAACGCCTACGTTATGGGTAGACGGAAAGCTAAAGAATACTTATCCGCGCATTCTTGTCCGTAATAAGCACCCCGAAGCACCAAAGGAGGGTTGACGCCATGATGGACATAAAAGAACTGAAAGTGACAGTCGGTGAAGTCTGCGAGGGCTATTTCAACGCCGCGGAGGACGGCGTTGTCGGCTATGATGACCGTCTTGATATCCGCCCGAAGTATCAACGCGAGTTCGTCTACACGGATCACC
>JAFRAF010000236.1 GCA_017405545.1 Oscillospiraceae bacterium
CCTCAGCACGTATAGGGGTCATCGCCGGCGGAGGCAGTGAAGAGCAGCTGGCGGCCGCTGATCGCTATGCCGACGCGCTGGGTCTTGCTTTTCAGGTGCAGGATGACCTGCTGGACAGGATATCCACCACCGAGGAGTTCGGGAAGCCCGTGGGTTCAGACGCACGGGCAGGGAAGAACACCTTTGCTGCACTTCTCGGAGAGGAGCGCTGCAGATGGATAGTAAAGGTCAAGACTGATGAGGCCAAGGCGGCCTTGAATGGAATATTCGATAATGAAAGCTTTTTCATTTGGCTCGCCGACTATCTTTCTGTGCGAAAAAAATAAAAAATCAGCGGCTTTTTTGCATAAAACGGTTGAATATTTATGAATATTTGATATAATCAATGCACAGAAACCATAATCCGCTCATGCGAGTTAAGGTTTTTTATAAATTGAACAGCGTCAATATGTATTATTCTGCATATTCATTTTTATACGCTGCATTCAATTTCTGTTTATACAGTAAAGATTGGTTATGGGATAATGTCTGTTCTTGATAGAATAAATTCTCCCGAGGATCTGCGAAAGCTTGATCCGGAGGAGTTGGATATATTATGTGATGAGATCAGAGCGTTCCTTGTTGACAATATATCAAAGACCGGCGGTCATCTGGCCCCGAATCTCGGAATAGTTGAAATAACGCTTGCCATCCACCAGGTGTTCGACACCGCCAGAGACAGACTGGTTTTTGACGTCGGACACCAATGCTATGTACATAAGATGATAACCGGGCGGCGCGACTGCTTTGATCAGCTCAGAAAGCTAAACGGCATTGCGGGATTCCCCAAGCCGGTCGAAAGCATACATGACGCGTTTATTGCCGGACATGCCTCCACCTCTGTTTCCGCAGCCCTCGGTATGGCCCGGGCGAGGACGCTTATGGGCGAGGACTACTCCGTTATCGCTCTGATAGGAGACGGCGCCCTAACCGGAGGCTTGGCATATGAGGGTCTCAATGATGCAGGCGCCAGCGGGGAACCGCTGATCGTTGTCCTGAACGACAACGGCATGTCGATCACCAAAAACGTGGGCGGCATAGCCCACTATCTTGCGGGTCAGAGGATAAAGCCCAGTTATCTGAGGTTTAAAAAGATATACAAAAAGCTTCTCGGCAGATTGACGTGGCTCTATAATTTCAACCACGGCATCAAGGAGAGCATAAAGCACTCCATCCTGCCCAGCGGCGTCTTTGAGAGTCTCGGCTTCCAGTATATCGGCCCCGTAGACGGCCATGACATTGAAAAAATGACCCAGGCGCTTAGGACAGCCAAGGAAATGCGCTGTCCCGTGCTGATCCACGCCATTACCACCAAGGGAAAGGGCTGCGCATATTCGGAAGAAAACCCCGACACTTACCACGGAGTTTCCGGTTTCGATCCGATAACAGGAACGCTTAAAAGCTCATCTCCCAGCTTCTCCTCCGTTTTCGGGGATAAGCTGACAGATCTGGCAGACCAGAATAAAAGAATTATGGCTATCACGGCGGCTATGACCTCCGGGACAGGTCTGACGAGCTTCGCGAGCAGGCATCCCTCCCGCTTCTTCGACGTGGGGATAGCCGAGGGTCACTCTGTGACTATGGCCGCAGGCGCTGCAAAGCAGGGGATGATACCTGTTTTCGCCGTCTATTCCAGTTTTCTCCAGCGTGCATACGACATGCTGATACACGATATCGCCATAAGCGGGCTTCACGTGGTGCTGGCTGTAGACAGAGCCGGCCTTGTGGGCGACGACGGAGAGACCCATCAGGGCCAGTTTGACGTGGCCTATCTGAGCACTGTTCCGGGCCTTGTGGTGCTGAGCCCATCCAGCTTTGCCGAGCTGAGAGCTATGCTTACATTCGCCGTGGAGTATTATGACCACCCTGTAGCCGTACGTTATCCGAGAGGCGGGGAGGGCAGATACACCGACGGCGGTCTGGCCCCTTCAAAGCTTATTCGCACAGGCGAGGATATAACCCTTATCACCTACGGCATAAGCATAAACGATGTGCTTGACGCTGCCGACAGCCTGAAAGAGAAGGGTATCTCGGCTGAGGTGCTGAAGCTGGACTTCGTAAACCCCATAGATTATCGGAGCGTGCGGCGCTCTGTCAGAAAGACCGGCCGTGTTATCGTGGTCGAGGAGTGCAACAGCGAGGGCTGTGTCGGTCAGCGTATAGCGGCCGACCTCAATAAGCACGGCATTATGCCCGAGTCACTCATCCTTAAAAATCTCGGCAGCGGCTTTGTAGAGCACGGCACGCAGCAGCAGCTGCGCAGGCTCTGCGGCATTGACGCCGAATCGATTGTAAAGGCCGCCCTCGAGTGCGTGTCTGAGGAGCAGGAAATTGAGCAAGAAACGAATTGACATCCTGCTTGTTGATATGGGCCTCTGTGACAGCCGGGAGAAAGCCCGGGCCCGTATAATGAGCGGCGATGTATATATAGACGGGCAAAGGGCCTTAAAGCCCGGCCAGAATGTGGATGAAAGCTCCAGAGTCGAATTGACCGGCGGCAAGCCTGAATTTGTCAGCCGCGGCGGTTACAAGCTGGACAAGGCCCTCCGCGACTTCGATGTCAGCCCCGAGGGAAAAATATGTATAGACTGCGGCGCTTCCACAGGCGGCTTTACAGACTGCCTTCTGAAAAACGGAGCGGTAAAGGTCTATTCCGTGGACGTGGGCTACGGACAGCTGGCCTGGTCGATACGAACCGACCCAAGAGTCGTCGTAATGGAACGCACCAATATCCGCCATGTCACAAGGGAACAGATACCCGACGAGCCGGAGCTTGCGGTGATAGATGTATCCTTTATTTCTCTCCGCCTTGTCCTTCCCGTTGTCAATGCCCTGCTCAGGGATAAAGGTACTGTACTTTGCCTTATAAAGCCGCAGTTTGAGGCAGGCAGGGAGAATGTGGGGAAAAACGGCGTTGTCCGGGACAGAAAGGTGCATATTCAGGTGTTGGAGGATTTCCTGAGCAATGCCCATGACGCCGGGTTTTATATTCAAAACCTGACGTATTCTCCGATAAAGGGTCCCAAGGGCAATATCGAGTACCTGGCTCATCTTATCTCCGGCGAGGGTGAGGACTTCATTCCGGATATAGTCGAGCTGGTCGACAGATCACACAGGGAGCTGGATGTATGAAAAGAAAAATAATACTTTGCCCCAATCCGCTTAGGGATTTAAAGCTTGAATACGCAAGAAAGGTCTACAAGCTGCTGGCATATAGCGGCCATCAGCTGGAGATTTGCCCGGTCACCGACGACTACGATGTTTCCGATCTCCCCGGCGGAGTCGTGCCGAAAAAGCTCAAGGATGTCTGCGCGGACGCCGATATGCTCATAACCTTCGGCGGGGACGGTACCATAATGAACGTGGCCCGGGAGGCTATCAGCTTCAATGTGCCCATACTCGCCATAAACCTGGGCACCAAGGGCTTTATGGCTGAGGTGGAGCCGGATGAGTTCGACCTGATAGCCAAGGCCGCCAACGGCGACTATACTCTTGATCACAGAATGATGCTGAGCGTAAAGGTCGAGAGAAAGGGTGAGATCGTGTTCACCGATTTCGCCCTCAACGAGGCGACAATCGGCGGCAGCATGGCGCGTATGATAACAGTCACCATATTCGGAGACGGGAAAAAGATATCCGGTTTTGCCGGTGACGGCGTCGTGATCGCCACACCCACGGGCTCAACCGCATATTCCATGTCCGCCGGCGGTCCCATTGTCGAGCCCATGGCCGAAAACATACTTGTCACACCCATATGTGCCCATGACCTTCTGGCAAAATCCTTTGTGCTGCGGCCCGAGCGAAAGGTGACTGTTCTGATCGGCCCCCTCGACAAGCGCTACGCCTATCTGTCAGAAGACGGTTGGCCGCCCTTTGATCTCGAAGCCGGCGACAAGGTCCTTATTGAGCGTTCAATATACGATACAACACTCGTCAGGGTGTCAAATAAGTCTTTTTATGAAAAAGTCAGTGAAAAGTTGGGAGAAGGACGATGAAAGGTTCACGACAGAAATTGATACTTGAGCTTATAGCTGAAAACGACATCGAAACGCAGAATCAACTTATTGAAGCTCTCGCGAAATCTGGAATGAAATGTACTCAGGCCACCATATCCCGGGATATTCGCGAGATGAGGCTTGTCAAAGAGCTCTCCCCAAAAGGAGTATACAGATACGCCGCCGCTACCAGTGAGTCCGCAGACCACTCTGAGCGTCTTAGGACCATATTCAGAGAATCGGTGACCTCCTGCGCCCACGCGCAGAACATCGTGGTCATCAAGACCCTTCCCGGTCTGGCCTCCGCCGCCTGCAGCGCCATCGACCGCATGGAGATACGCGATCTTGTCGGCACCATCGCCGGTGATGACAACGGCTTCCTCGCCATGCGCGACAACGCGGCGGCAGAGCGCTTCTGTGAAGAGATCGGTGAGTTTCTGAAATAAGGAAAAGGACTCAGTCGCTATGCTTTCATTGCTTCATATTGAAAACATTGCTGTTATTGAGCGGGCCGAACTGGAATTCGGTGAGGGTTTCAATGTCCTTACCGGTGAGACGGGTGCGGGAAAATCCATTGTAATAGACGCTTTGGGTGCGGTTCTCGGCGCCCGCACATCCAAGGAACTTGTGCGGAGCGGGGAGAAGAGCGCGCTTGTGACAGCCGTTTTTTCCGGAAAGCTGCCTGAAAACTGGTGCGAAGAAAACGGAGTCGAAGCGGAGGAGGACGGACTGTTCCTCAGCAGAAGGATATCCGCGGACGGAAAAAACAGCTGTCGGGTAAACGGCGTGCCCGTTCCCGTAGCGTCCCTGCGCGAGCTCGGGGCCCGTCTGATGGATATACACGGTCAAAACTACGGCCTGAGCCTGCTTGACGAGCGCAGGCATCTGGATTATCTTGACAGCTTCGGGGACTACAAAACAGAACTGGATGAATACAGGCAGGCTTATTCAGCATGGAAAAAACTGTATAAAGAGGCCGAAGGCCTTCGGATAGACGCATCTGAGAAAGAGCGTATTTCCGAAAGCCTTCGTTACTGCATTGACGAGCTGGAGCGGGCAAATATACAGCCCGGCGAGCTGGAGGAAAAGCAGGCTAAGCACGAGCTGCTTAAAAACGCGGTCAGGCTTATATCCGCGTTGGAGAGCGCTTATGACGCCATTTACGGGGGTTCAGACAGCCCCGGCGTCCTCGGCTGTCTGGGTGACGCGGAAGGACACATCCGTTCCGCTCTGCGGAAATACGCAGAGCTTGAGGACATCTCCGACAGGCTTACCGAACTGCGCTATAACGCCGAGGACATTGCCGCTGAGATCAGAGATCGGACTGACGCTTTGGACGCCTCTCCCCGGGTTCTTGAGGAGTTGGCGGAGCGGGTAGACCTTATTAAGCGTCTTTGCAGAAAATATAGGACAGATGAACACGGTCTCATTCAACTGCTCGAGGACAGCAAAAAGCGGCTTGATGACATCGAATACGCCGACGACAGGCTTAAAAAAGCGGAAAAAGAGCTAAAACACCTTGAGGCACAGGTCAAAGCCGCCGGACAGGATCTGAGCGATAAACGGCTGGAATCCGCTGGCAGACTTGAAAAACGTGTCGTTTCGGAGCTTA
>JAFRAF010000030.1 GCA_017405545.1 Oscillospiraceae bacterium
CAATGCGGCGCGCTGCCAGACGACACCGTGGTTGTAGAAGCCAGAGGCGGCGGCGGACAGTCCTTCGGGGCGTTCATCCCCAAGGGCCTTACGATAAGGCTGACCGGGGACAGCAACGACTATTTCGGCAAGGGACTCTCGGGCGGTAAGCTGATTATCAGTCCTCCCGAGGACAGCAGCTTGAATCCCGGAGAGAATATCATCATAGGAAACGTAGCCCTCTACGGCGCCACGAGCGGTGAAGCGTATATAAACGGTATTGCGGGCGAGCGCTTTTGTGTCCGTAATTCCGGCGCGATGGCCGTTGTGGAGGGCGTGGGCGACCACGGCTGCGAATATATGACCGGCGGCTGTGTTGTCGTGCTGGGAGAGACCGGTAAAAACTTTGCGGCAGGCATGTCAGGCGGAATCGCCTATGTGCTGGATAAAAAGCACGAGCTCTATCTCAACCTGAACAAGGAGCTTGTGACTATGACCGCGGTCAGTGAAAAGCATGACATTGCCCAGCTGCGCGGCATGATTGAGCGGCACATCGCTGAGACCGGTTCCCCCCGGGGAAAAGCCGTTCTTGCAGATTGGGAAGAGATGCTGCCGCTTTTCAAAAAAATCGTCCCGAATGACTTCAGCAGGATGCTTGCCGCCATCTGCCGCATGGAGGAACAGGGGATGACCCATGATCAGGCGGAGCTGGAAGCCTTTTACGAAGTTCAGAAGGAGGTCTGAATCATGAGCAAGACGACAGGTTTTATGGAATACGCCCGTCTGGAACGGCCTGTAATCAGCCCGGATATAAGGATGAACAGCTATCTTGAGTTTCATGAAAAGCTCTCTCCCCGGCAAAGAAAGGAGCAGGGCGGACGCTGCATGAACTGCGGTGTGCCCTTCTGCCAGTCTGAATACGGCTGTCCGCTCCACAACCTTATCCCCGAGTGGAATGACGAGATATTTGCGGAAAACATGCCGCACGCCCTGTCCCGCCTGCTGAAGACAAATAATTTTCCGGAATTTACCGGCCGCGTCTGCCCCGCGCTGTGTGAAAATGCCTGCGTCTGCGGAATGAACGGCGAGCCGGTGACCGTGCGGGACAATGAACTGTCGATAATCGAATACGCCTGGGCAAGCGGACTCATGGATCCGAAGCCTCCAGTATTCCGTAGCGGCAAGCGCGTTGCCGTTGTGGGCTCAGGCCCTGCCGGACTCGCGGTGGCCGATCAGTTAAACCGGCGCGGCCATACAGTCACGGTTTTTGAGCGTGACGACCGCCCCGGCGGGCTCCTTATGTACGGGATACCCAATATGAAGCTGGACAAGGAGATCATCCTCCGGCGGACGAAGAAGATGGCGGCGGAGGGGATAGAATTTATATGCGGAAAGGAAATCGGCCGAGAGATTTCAGCTGAGCAGCTCAAGGAACAGTATGACGCTGTGATCCTCTGCTGCGGCGCGAGAAATCCCAGGCCTCTGGGAATGGAATACAGTGAGCAGTCCGGCGTTCATTTCGCCCTTGACTATCTGACGGACTCCACCAAAGCGTTTTTAAACGGAGGCACATGCGAGATCAGCGCGGCGGGGCGAAACGTGGTCATCGTCGGAAACGGCGATACCGCGACGGACTGTGTTGCCACTGCTCTCCGGCAGGGGGCGACGTCGGTGACACAGCTTGTGCGAAAAGCGAAGCCGGAAAACGCTGCCCGCGTGTGGCCCTACAGGTCTGCTGCGGAAAAAGTGGAGTACGGGCAGGAGGAGGCTATCGCCCGCTTCGGCGCGGATCCCCGGCTGTACAAGACAACGGTGCAGGCGCTGATCACCGATCAGGACGGCGCGCTCCGGGCAGTCAGAGTAAAGACCGGGGAACAGGAGAGCGAGCTGCCGGCTGAGCTGCTGCTGCTGGCTACGGGCTTTGCCGGCGCGGAAGCGGAAACGGCGGAAGCCTTCGGCCTTCGTCTGGATGAGCGCGGACGCCTCGGCGGGGAGGACTATCACACGGATGATCCGATGGTCTTTGTCTGCGGGGATATGCGCATCGGCGCATCTCTGGTCGTACGGGCCATAGCGGAAGGGCGAAGCTGCGCCCGCGCGGTGGATGCGTTTCTGGAAGGCTATACAAATCTGTGAGCGGCAGGGGAACGGATATGAAAAAAGGCTACCTTGTATTACAGGACGGACAGATATGTGAGGGACTGCGCTTCGGCGCTGAGAAGGATATGGTGGGAGAGCTGGTGTTCACCACCGGCATGTGCGGCTATCTGGAGACGCTTACGGACCCGAGCTACGCGGGACAGATCGTCATGCAGACCTTCCCCATGATAGGCAACTACGGCGTTATCCCCCGGGACTTTGAGGGGGAGAGCCGGGTAAGAGGCTATGTGGTGCGGGAGTGCTGCGGCGCGCCCTCCAACTTCCGCTGCGAGGGGGATCTGGACTCCTTTCTCAAGGAGAAGGACATACCCGGGCTGTGCGGCGTGGACACACGGCAGCTGACCAGGATCCTGCGGGAAAAGGGTGTGATGAACGCTCTGCTCTGCGGCAGCGTGCCGGATAGCCTGAGAGATATAGAGGCTTACAGCGTCACGGGCGCGGTCCGTGCGGTGACCCGCGCTGAGCCGACTCTGTTTCCCCCGGAGGGTGAGACCCGCTTCCGCGTGGCGCTTTTGGACTATGGGATGAAACAAAATATCCTCAACCAGCTCCTGGAAAGGGGCTGTGAGGTGGCGGTGTTTCCCGCCGATACCCCCGCCGAAAGGGTGCTGGACTGGGGGCCCAACGGCATAATGCTGTCCAACGGGCCGGGGGACCCGGCGGAAAACGTGTATGAGATAGAACAGATACGAAAGCTCCTGGGCAAAGCGCCCATCTTCGGGATATGCCTGGGCCATCAGCTCACGGCTCTGGCCGCCGGGGGCAGCACATATAAGCTCAAATTCGGGCACAGAGGGGTAAATCAGCCGGTCAAAGCGCTGGACGGCCCCAGAACATATATCACCAGCCAGAACCACGGCTACGCCGTAGCAGAGGGGGTGCCCGGAGGCCGGGTGTCCTATATAAACGCCAATGACGGCAGCTGTGAGGGCATTGACTACCCGGAAAAGAGGGCTTTTACGGTGCAGTTCCATCCGGAGGCCTGCGCGGGCCCCAAGGACACGGGCTTTCTCTTCGACCGCTTTATCTCCCTTATGGAAGGGGGCGCTGTATAATGCCGCTGGACAAAAGCATTAAAAAGGTGCTTGTAATAGGCTCGGGCCCCATAGTGATAGGGCAGGCGGCGGAATTCGACTACGCCGGGACCCAGGCCTGCCGGGTGCTCAAGGAGGCGGGGGTAAAGGTCATACTTTGCAACTCAAACCCCGCCACCATCATGACGGATCAGGCCATGGCGGACGCCATATATCTGGAGCCCCTGAAGCCGGAGACCATAGAGCGCATCATCAGGGCCGAGCGGCCCGACAGCCTTCTGGCCGGACTGGGGGGACAGACGGGACTTACACTTGCCATGCAGCTGTCAGAGTCGGGCGTTCTTGATAAATACGGCGTACGCCTGCTGGGCACCGACGCTGCGGCCATATCCCGCGCGGAGGACAGAAAGCTCTTCAAGGAGGCCATGCAGGAGATAGGACAGCCTGTGGTGGACTCGGACATCGCCCTGACAGAGCAGCAGGCTCTGGAGGTGGCTGAGCGCATCGGTTATCCGGTAATTGTGCGCCCTGCCTTCACCCTGGGCGGCGGCGGAGGAGGTACGGCCCATGATCCGGAGGAGCTCAGGGTCATCGCCCATACAGGGCTGGAGGCCTCGCCTATAAAGCAGATACTCATCGAGCGCTCCATAGCCGGATGGAAGGAGATAGAGTTTGAAACCATGCGTGACAGCGCTGGCAATGTCATCGCCGTCTGCTCCATGGAGAACGTGGACCCGGTGGGCGTACACACGGGCGACAGCGTTGTAGTCGCCCCCACGCTGACCCTCAGCGACAGGGAATATCAGATGCTGCGCTCGGCGTCTTTGGATATAATCACCCATCTGGGCATAGTGGGCGGCTGCAACGTACAGCTGGCCCTGGACCCGGACAGCTTTGAATACGCGGTCATAGAGGTCAACCCCCGGGTGTCCCGCTCCTCGGCTCTGGCCAGCAAGGCGACGGGATACCCCATCGCAAAAATCACGGCGAAGATCGCCCTGGGATACACCTTGGACGAGATAAAGAACGATATAACCGGCAAGACCTGCGCCTGCTTTGAGCCGGCGCTTGACTATGTGGTGGTCAAGTTCCCCAAATGGCCTTTTGACAAATTCGCCGACGCCTCCCGCGTACTCGGAACCCAGATGAAGGCCACCGGCGAGGTCATGGCCATCGCGCCGGGCTTTGAGATGGCCCTCATGAAGGCGGTGCGGGGAGCGGAGACAGGGCTTGATGCTTTAAACCGCCCGCCTGACGACGATGCGCCCCTCCCGGAGAGGCTGAGGCGGGTGGACGACCACCGGCTCTTCACCGTTTTTGAAGCCTTGAAAGCCGGAATAAGCGTGGAGGAGATACACGGCATCACCGGTATTGACAGCTTTTTCCTCAACAGGCTTAAAATACTGGCTGATTATGAGCTCTCCATAGCGGGCGGGCTTTCGCCGGAGTCATATGCCGAGGGCAAGAGGCTGGGCTATACGGACGTCGCCCTTTTGCGGCTCAGCGGCTCCGGACAGCTCCCCTGCTGTGCGGAAAAGGCCGTCTACAAGATGGTGGACACCTGCGCCGCGGAGTTCGACGCGGAGACCCCCTATTTCTACTCCTGCATTGACAGCTTCTGCGAGTCACGGAGCTTTCCCCGCTCGGGCAAGCCCGTGGTGATGGTGCTGGGCTCCGGCCCCATACGCATAGGACAGGGCATAGAGTTCGACTACTCCTCCGTGCACTGCGTGTGGACGCTGAAGGAGCTGGGCTATGAGGTGGTAATCGTCAACAACAACCCGGAGACCGTGTCCACCGACTATGACACGGCGGACCGGCTCTACTTCGAGCCTCTGACCCCTGAGGACGTCATGCAAATTGTGGATGCTGAAAAGCCGGTTGGCGTAGTCGTGGCCTTTGGAGGACAGACCGCAATACGGCTTGCGAAATTCCTGGACGAGCAGGGAATGAATATCCTGGGCACCTCCGCCGCGAGTATAGACATGGCGGAGGACAGGGAGCAGTTTGACGAGCTGCTGGAGCGCTTTTCCATAAAGCGGCCTCAAGGCCGGGCGGTAATGGGCATGGAGGCCGCTCTGTCCGCTGCCCGGGAGCTGGGATACCCCGTGCTCCTGCGCCCGAGCTATGTCATAGGCGGGCAGAATATGGTCATAGCCCACACGGACGAGGACGTGCGGACATATATGGAGCTCATACTCAAGGGAAGCATCGACAGCCCCGTGCTGGTGGACCAGTATCTGATGGGAAAGGAGCTGGAGGTGGACGTCATCTCCGACGGAAAGGACGTGCTCATCCCCGGCATCATGCAGCATATCGAGCGCTCCGGCGTACACAGCGGCGACTCGATCGCCGTGTATCCGCCCTTTTCCATAGGCGACAGGATGCTCAGGACCATAGTGGAGTGTTCTGAGAAGCTGACTCTGGCCCTGGGGACAAAGGGTCTTGTCAATATACAGTACCTTATATATAATGGCGAGCTGTATGTGATCGAGCTCAATCCCCGGGCCTCGAGGACCGTACCGTATATCTCCAAGGTGACGGGCGTGCCCATGGTGGATCTGGCCGCAAGAGTCATGGTAGGTCAGCCCCTGGCGTCCCTGGGCTACGGGACCGGCCTTTACCGCCGCCCTCCCTATGTGGCGGTGAAGGTGCCCGTGTTCTCCTTTGAGAAGATCGCCGACGCCAACGCGGCTCTGAGCCAGGAGATGAAGTCCACGGGCGAGGTGCTGGGCGTGGGCAAAAACCTGAGGGAGGCCCTGTTCAAGGGCCTGATATCCGCCGGGTACCACGTGGAAAAGCACAGCCACGGCGGCGTGCTCATCTCAGTAAACCGAAGGGATCAGCCGGAGATAGTGGACATTGCCCGCCGCCTGGACGAGCTGGGCTTCCGCCTTTACGCCACCGATGGCACGGCCCGTGAGATAAGCCGGCTGGGCACGGATGTGGAGATAGTCGGCAAGCTTGGCAGGGACAACCGGGTATTCCACCTGCTGGACACGGGCAGGATAGACTACGTGATACTCACAGGCTCGGCCGAGCCGGAATACATAAGGGATTTCATCCGATTGAACAGACGCTGCGTACAGCTGGGAATACCCTGCCTGACAAGTCTGGACACGGCGGAGGCCCTGGCCGACATACTGTCCTCCCGCTACACCCTGGGCAACACCGAGCTCGTGGACATATGCGCCCTCAGGAGCTCAAGGCAGACTCTGCGCTTTTCAAAGCTGGAGACCTGCGGTAACGACTACATTTTCATTGAGAACTTCGACGGAGCCATCACCTGTCCGGAATCCCTCTGCGTCACCTTCTGCGACAGACACTCCGGCATAGGTGCGGACGGCCTGATACTTATGGAGCACTCGGATATTGCCGCGGCGAGGATGCGCATGTTCAATTCCGACGGCAGCGAGGGCGCCATGGCCGGAAACGCCCTGAGATGCATGGCGAAATACTTGCACGACAAGGGCCTTGCCTCCGGCGAAGAGATAGCCATCGAGACTGTCGGAGGGGTCAAGACAGTCAGAGTCTACACCACCGACGGGCTGGTTAGCTCCGCCAGTGTGGACATGGGCAGGGCCTCGCTGGAGATGGACGGCAGTCAGGTTGCGCTGCCCGGCAGCCGCTTTGTGGACTATCCAATAATGCTCGACGGCCGTGAGGAGCGCATAACCTGCGTGGATATGGGAAACCCCCACTGTGTGGTGTTCCGCGACAGAGTGGACGGGGTGGCGCTGGAGAGGGTCGGGCCGGCCTTTGAGAACGCCCCCATTTTCCCGGAGCGAATAAACACGGAATTTATCCGCGTGGTCAACCCCCGCACCATCAAGATGCGGGTCTGGGAGCGGGGAAGCGGAGAGACCATGGCCTGCGGTACCGGCGCCTGTGCTGCGGTGGCGGCCGCTGTGGCCAACGGACTGTGCGACGAAAACTGCGATGTTTCCGTGCGCTGCAAGGGCGGCGAGTTGCTCATACACTATACCGAGGACGCCGTCACGCTGACCGGTGATACGAGACTGGTATATACCGGCGAGGTGGAGTTCTGATGACAAAACCAAAAGCCCGTATCGGTTCATTTTTGCCGATACGGGCTTTTTCTTTTGCTTTTATGCTCAATGCACTGTTGTCAGATCACTCAGCCGCTTTCCGTAAAAGAAATCGTGCTTGAGTTTGTCATATTCCGCCCACATGGACAGGGTCCTGCAGTCGGCCGCCCTGGGACATGGGGCGGCGCCGCAGGCCAGACATGCGACTGTGGCCAGAGACCCCTCTGTATGCTCTAAAATCTCACCGACGGAGTAATCCTCCGGCCTTCGGCAGAGCTTGTATCCGCCGCCTCTGCCGCTGACTCCGCTGACCAGACTGCTGTTTACCAGTTCTTTGACAATGATCTCCAGATACTTTTTGGATATCTCCTGTCTGGCGGCCACGTCCTTCAGGGGTATGTAGCCCTCGTCGGCGTGCTCGGCAAGATCTATCATTACCCGCAGAGCATAACGCCCCTTTGTAGATATCATTTGACAGCCCCCTTTGCTTTTCACCTATTATACCGCAGGGTAAATAGGGAAATCAAGTATTATTGTGAAATTTACCTATTGACATAGTAGGTGAATTGGTATATATTGATTTCAG
>JAFRAF010000237.1 GCA_017405545.1 Oscillospiraceae bacterium
TGCGCCGTCTTTTTATCCGGCGCACTGAAAACCCTTTTTGGTGCTTTGTTTGCTTACATTGTTTAATTTACAAGGTACACGCCGCATCTCAGCCCCCGGGGCACGCCCCGTTCGCGTGAGTGCTCGATTAATATACCACTTGCGCACGCCCATTGTCAAGTCTTTTTTTTGCTTTTTTTGAAAAAAATTTATTGTTTAAAAAACCTTCATATATATAGTAGTTAACCCCCATTCGGACCCCCATTTTGTGCCCCGGCTCTTCCGCTGACGAGGCCGATGAAATATATAAGCGGCAGCAGTCCGAATGCCAGCAGCAAATTCAAAAGCGGCACAAACCTTTCCGAGACGACTGCAAGCTTAACCGGGTCGGGGGCTATGGCAAATGACGCCGCCAGCATGCCCAGGGCCGGGATCAGCGGACGCTCCGGGCCGCGGATGAGCTTTCGGTTCACCGCGGCGGCAATTTTTATCATTGAGGCCAGAAACACAAAGTCAGTCAGCACCCACAGGGCCACGACCACGGCCTCTATCCTTTCTATGACGTGAAACAGCGATATGTTCCTGACCATGCTGAAAAAGGGGTTCGTGAGTTCAGCCGACAGAGACGCGGACAGGGAGCCCACGGTGCACAGGGTCATGGCGCTCAAAAAGACAAGCAGGCATATGAGACTCCGGCTCAGTCCGGGTATACCGCCCTCCAGCCTGTCCGTGAGGAACATGAACCAGGCGGCCGCGCCCGTGAGGTTCACCAGCGGCGCCGCGGCCAGCAGCACAGACGGGGCGTCCCGGACGCGCAGGGGCAGAAGCTTCTCCGGCTCGACGTCGCTCAGGGAGAACAGCAGTACCAGCACAAGTATGCCGCCCAGCAGGGGCGACAGCAGCTCCGCCGCGGAAAGCAGGCTCTTCAGCCGCCCGGAGGCGGCGATATAAGCGGCGGCCAGCGTGACGACGATGAACACCCCGGCCTCGCCCCTTAAATACACAGAGGCCAGTAGCCGCTCCGCCGCCGTCCGCAGCTCCAGGCCCCCGTAGAGCATGAACCACAGGGAAAACAGCAGCAGCACCGCCCGGCCCGGCCCCTTGCCCAATATGCGCAGTATGAGCTCGGCCATACCCTCGCCGGGCCTTCGGCGGGAGACGAAGCGGGTCAGAAAGCAGCCGTACAGCACCGCCGGGACTATGGCCGCCAGCGGCGCGAGCCAGGCTCCGCTGCCAGCGATGGCGGCGCTCATCTGGGGCTGGATGCGCACGGCGGGGGAGAGCAGGCTCACGAAAACCGCGGCGCCGAGCTGTCTGCCGCTTATTTTGTCATCGGACGGCATCAACATTCCCCCTTTCATCTCCGTACACCGCCGACGCGGGCGTCGACGTTATCTCAAAGGTCCTGTCCAGCTCCACCCGGGCGCTGACAGTGATATCCAGATTGGGGTAGATCGAAGCCCAATCCACCCGGACAGAGGCGAATTTTCCGGGACAGCGCCTGTCCAGCATGCCGCCCAGGCCGGCAAAATCGCAGCCCAGCGCCTGAGTGCGGACTATGGTCCGCTCCGTCAATTCTTCAAGCTGCCCGGCCAGCCGCCGCTCCAGCGCCCTTCGGACCGCCTTGGCCTCTATGTCCGCGCCTCCGGACATCTGCGTCAGACCCGCCTTGGCCTCTATATCCACACGTACGGCGGCAAGTCCGGCCTCCTCCCAGCGGGGCGAAACCCTCACATGGAAGCCGCGCAGCTCCATGACCGCCCGGGAACCGTCCTCCGGCTCGGCACTCATGCCCATGCTCTTGACCCGTCCCGTGAGCACGGACAGGGCGGCGGCCTCCGCGCCCTCGAAATAACACAGCAGCTTCCCGTCTCTGAACGCGGCATAGCCCAGAGGCTTTAGGATGAAGTCCCCCTCCGTGCCGCCGCTGCCGCCGACGGCGACGGCCTGCACAAGTGCGAGGCCGTCATCGGCCAGGGAAGCGGCCACACTGCCGCAGCTGTATACGCTGCCCAGACCCATGAGCTCCACGTTGGCGCTTATATATTTAAGCATGTCGGCGGCGGAGCTCCGCTCCCCGGCGCAGGCCGATATGGCCGACTCCGCGCTGCCGCCCCTGACGATGAAAAGGCCGGTTTTGAGCCGCAGGGTGCTCATGCGCTCCACGTAGTCGAGAAGGCCCCCGAGGCCCTCCCGGGCCAGTTCCTCGCCCACCACAAGATACTCCGTATGGGTGAAGCAGGGCTCCCGCCCCACCGGGTCGCAGCGCAGACAGTTCAGGGCCGCCGGCAGATTTTCGGCCCTCTGCATTATGATGCGGCTCTCCTCCCCGTCGGCCCATTCGCCGGTCCCGGCGGTGACTGTGACGCTCTGATCCGCACTGTCCACGCCCAGCACCCGGATGAGCTCCAGATCCTCTGTCTCCCGGTAGTCCGCCCATATGTTCACGGGGGAACAGCCGCCTGCGCTCAGGGCGACAAAGACGGCAAGAAGCGCTGAAAGGGCTTTTTTCATCTCAGGACTCCATTCTGCCGCTGTCGGCATTCTCTGTCCGGCGGGACCCGTCCCCCTGTGTTTTAAGGGCCGGCTCCGCCAGCGGGGCCTCAGGGCTCGGGCGGCGTATAAAGGCGCTGAGCCTGTCCCCGCCGCCCGACAGGGGGGTCATATAGGGCACGCCGCAGCTCTCAAGGGAGCAGAGGTGGTAAATGAGCAGACCGCAGCCTATGGCGAGGCCGAACATCCCCGCCGCCGCGGCGCATATGACCAGCAGGAACCTGCATATCCTCAGGGCATTGCCCATGTCCTGATTGGGCATGGTGTAGCCGGATATGCCCGCAAGGGCGACCACGATGACTATCTCCGGGGACAGCATCTTGGCGGACACGGCGGCGTCGCCCACCACCAGGGCCCCGATGATGCTGACCGTCTGGCCCACGGACTGGGGCAGGCGCAGTCCGGCCTCCTGCAGCAGCTCAAAGGCCGTGAGCATGGCAAGGGCCTCAAAGCCCGTGGGGAAGGGCACGGACTGCCTGGCCTGTATGATGGTCATCATGAGCTTTGTGGGCAGCATCTCATGATGATATGTGGCCACGGAGACGTAAAAGGCGGGCAGCAGCAGGGAAATGAGCAGGGCCAGATAGCGCAGCACGGTGAGTATGGAGCCCACTATAAAGTGGTTCGCGCTGTCCTCCGGGGCCTTGAAGAACTGGGCGAAGGTACCGGGGGCCAGATAGCCCATGGGCAGTCCGTCGGCCAGTATGCCCACCCGCCCCTCCAGTATGTTCAGGCAGAACTTGTCCGGCCGCTCGGTGCTGATGAGGGTGGGGAAGGGTGAGCTCAGCCGGTCGGCGATATTCTCCTCCAGCGCGGCGGAGGTTATAATGCCCTCGGTGCGTATATTCTCCACCCGGCGCTTCAGCTCATCCACCAGCGCCGGGGAGGTGAAGCCCTCGATATACACTACGGCGGCCTTTGTCCCGGCCCGGCTGCCCATGTCCGTCTCGACGATTCTCAGGTCCGGGTTTTTCAGCCTGCGGCGCACGAGGCCCGTGTTGACCCGAATGGGCTCCACAAAGGCGTCCCTGGCCCCCTTGAGCACCTTTTCGTCCCGAGGCTCGCCGACGGGCCGCTTGTCCTTCGACTTGACCTGGAAGCTCAGCGCCGAGCCCGTGCCGGGGAAAATCAGCAGGCAGGAGCCGTCCAGCAGGTCGGACGCGGCTTCGCCCAGCTCCCGCCGCCGCTTCACGGCGCAGCTGTAGACCCGGCCGCTCAGTATGGCCTCCTCGGCGGGGCCGGGCGCGGCGAACATGCCCATGCGCTCCGGCTCGGTCAGGGGGCGCAGGACCTGTTCGGCAATGCTGTCCCCGTCGCATAGGCCCTCGATGTACATGAGCAGGGCCTCAGGTCCTCCGGCGGTGCGCACATTGCGGCTGACCCAGTCGTCCGAGCCGCCGAATATCGCCTCCAGCCCCTCCTCCGTGAGGGGCCCCGTGTACCGCTCCGCCGCCGTCCTCTGTCCTGTTTCCATGCGCGCCTCCTTCCCGCCGGGTAAAAAACAGGCCCGACGTCCCGTCAGGCCTATTCTTTGCGGATTTTTGGTATTTTATTATAGGGGCTTGTATTGGTATTGGAAAGAAAAGTCAGATACTGATTGTACTTGTTCGACATCATCTTTCTGCCGAATGACTCCATAAAACCATAATCAGGCTGACCGTCATCTGTGACGGGAAGCATGATCTGTAATTTATTTGCACGTCCAGTTCCCAACTTACGACTATAACTAAACGACTTACTTTGCATAGAAATAGCCGTCGCAACAAAAATTCCAATATAGCTATTTGCGTCGGCCTCTGTTAGGTGCAACTTTCGGCAATCATTACCCATGACCGACCAGTACGGATGATAGAAAGCAAGTCCAACAGCTCCGTTTCGATTAAAGGCTATATAGCCTTTATCGTAGGTGTCATTCTTGTTGTCAACAAAATAACCTATACCGTTGTTCTGACTTCCAGATGTGATATATGGAATATCACCATCCACGCGCTCCAGCGCATAAATATCACGTCCTGACTCAACCTTTCCCAAAGCAGACAGTCTGCACGGCTTCCACTCGCGGGATTTAAGGTCTTCACTGTACCCCCCCCCCCATGTTAGTTTCATCTAATACAAGAGATTCCAGTCGCTTCTCTATATACTGCCGATACTGTTCTCTCTTGGCTGACATCAGTTCACGAGCATAATCTTCCATGAACTGATAATCAGGCTGACCTTCGTCTGTGACAGGGAGCATGACACGCATCTTTTTAATGCGCAGGTCGTTTATCTCACGATTGAAATTGAAGTTTGCCCCTTGCTGTTCAAGCACCGCCGTTAGAAACAAATAAATATACTCGTTCGCCTCCTTGCATTCAAGGCTTGTAACATGGTCACTCGCCACAAATGCAA
>JAFRAF010000031.1 GCA_017405545.1 Oscillospiraceae bacterium
CGCTGAGATACTGCGCCGGGAGGGCGTGCAGGTGGAGGAGGACTTTCTGCGTGAGGAGTGCGACGCGCTGAACCCTGTCTTTTTCCACTACATAACCACGGGACTGCCCTATGTGCTGATGAAGTACGCCATGACCCTGGACGGGAAGATAGCCACCAAAACAGGCGCGTCCAAATGGATAAGCGGCGAGGAGTCCCGCATGGAGGTGCAGAAGATGCGCCATGCCTGTATGGGCATCATGGTGGGCATAGGCACCGTGCTGGCCGACGACCCCCGATTGAATTGCAGGCTGGAGGGGGGCCGTGACCCTGTGCGTATCATATGCGACAGCCGTCTGCGCATACCTGTTGACGCCCAGGCGGTGAGAACCGCCGGGGAGCAGGAGACAATAGTTGTCTTTGCGGACAGAAGCTTACCAGAGGGGGCCGTCAGCTCGGTCACCCGGAATCCGAAGGCCGAAGCCCTGCTGGACGCGGGGGTGACCCTCTTGAATCTGCCCGGTGAAAGGGGCGTGGATCTGCTCGCCCTGTGCCGCATGCTGGGCGAAAGAGAGATAGACAGCGTCCTGCTGGAGGGGGGCGGCACCCTCAATGAGAGCGCCCTGCGGGCAGGGATAGTGAACGAGCTGCGGGCCTTTGTAGCCCCGAAGATATTCGGCGGAGCGGGTCCGGGTCCCGTTATGGGCGAGGGCGTGGAGCTGCCCGCCCAGGCTGTGGGGCTGAGACTCACGGGAGTTGAGCGCATCGGGGAGGATCTGATGCTCAGCTACAGACCGGGGAAGGAGTAGTTGATGTTTACGGGAATAATCGAGGAAGTGGGCCTTGTCAGGGACATGAGGCTCAGCGGCGACTCGGGCCGGCTGCTGGTAGGCGCCCAAACGGTGCTGGAGGGCACCCGGCTGGGGGACAGCATAGCTGTTAACGGGGTGTGCCTGACGGTGACCTCGCTGGGCAGCGACAGCTTCACCGCCGACGTCATGCCCGAGACCGTGCGGCGCACATCATTGAGAGACTGCCGTTCGGGCAGCCGTGTGAACCTCGAGCGGGCCATGGCGGCGAACGGCCGCTTCGGCGGACACATTGTGGCGGGCCACGTGGACGGCATCGGGGAGATACTGAGCATAAGAAAGGACGGGAACGCCTCCGTACTGACCATAGGAGGCAGGCCGGAATTGTTGCGCTATATCGTCGAAAAGGGCTCGGTGGCTCTGGACGGGGTGAGCCTCACGGTCATATCGGCGGAGAGAGACCGCTTCTCCGTGGGCATAATACCCCACACGGGCTCCGAGACCACACTGCTGTCCCGAAGACCGGGGGACATACTTAACATCGAGACCGACATCATAGGCAAATACGTGGAGCGGCTGCTGCAGCCATGGGAGCAGAAGAGCGGCGGCCTCACCATGGAATATCTGCAGGAGATAGGCTTTTAAAAAACGCTGTTGTCATACTGAGGATTTGCCGCTCATTAAGGCGGCGGGAAAGGAGATCATCATGCCGGAGAACAGATATCAATATCACAGCATAGAGCAGGCCCTGGAGGACCTTCGGGCCGGAAAGCTCATACTTGTAACGGACGACCCGGACAGAGAGAACGAGGGCGACCTTATATGCGCGGCCCAGTTTGCGACCCAGGCCAACATCAACTTCATGGCCACCCACGCCAAGGGCCTGATTTGC
>JAFRAF010000238.1 GCA_017405545.1 Oscillospiraceae bacterium
AGCTTTTTGGGCATTTGGGACAGAATGTATGATGTCGGTATCGCAAGCAGGAAACATAGCAGAGTTGATATTGACGCGGTGCGTATGCTCAGGCCCAGGGCGAAGCGAGTGTTGGGCGAACGGAGACACTCCGGGAGGCTTTCTGCCCCCCGGAGTATTATAGTCAGTATGCTCCCGCCTATCAGAAGCAGGGATATTACGGTGAATATGCAGCACAGAAGCCGAAAGGCGTTCATGCTATTGTCTTTCATTTCAGTTGGCCAACTCGTAGCCGTAGTTCTGCCAGACAGCAGTAGCTGTATCACCGCCTAAAAAGTCAAGGAAAGCGGTTGCCGCTTCGGACTCGCCCTCGAAACTCAGTCGGGCCGCAGGGATAACCTTGACGTACGCGTCCATATCGGGGGTGCTGCAAATCTCGACTCCGTCGGCGTCACAGTTCTCTTTCCAGATGATGGCCGCATCGGCCTCTCCCAGTGAGATAACTGTGGCGAGCTGAGGGGCCGTTGTGGTGGTTGCGGCCAGATTTACGCTGTCCTTTACACCGAAATCATCGAAAGCTTTCATGGCGATTTTTCCAATGGGAGTTGATTCCGGATCGCCGATAACCGTTACAATATCGGAGCTGCCAAGATCTGTGACTCCACTAATTCCTTTGGGATTGCCTTCAGCCACGGCGAGCACGGGTATGTGCTTAACAAGGGGTGTGGAGTCCAGTACGAAGTCGCTTACGGGCTTAACCTCCTCCTGGGACCCGGCAATGAAGAACGCGCCCTGATTCGATTCGGTGATCTGAGTCTGTATCTGGGCTGCATTTGCATAGGTCACATTCATCTTACAGCCGGTTTCCGCCTGGAAAGCATCGGCAATCTCCTGAAAGGGTTTTTGCATTCCCGCTCCGCAATAGATGAGAAGGGACTGTCCCTCAAGTGACAGTTCTCCGCTCTCCTCGGGTTGAGGCTCAACACTCTCTGTAGTTTCAGCTGCGTCACTGACTTCGGCGGCCTCTTCCGCTTCAGCAGTTTCGGCGGCCTCTGCCGGTGCTGAGCTGTCATCAGTACCTGTCGTATCTCCGCCACAGGCGGCCATAGCAAGGCAGACGATGAGCACCAGCAAAAATATAAGCGCTTTTCTCATTTCTTTTCCCTCCGTCAATATCTGAAATGCTATACTGAGAATAATCCTTATCGAAAAACTAATTATTCTCTTTAAAGAGTATTCTAACACAGATATAATATCGTGTCAATAATCAAAGCTTATGTGTATATCGGCTTTTGCCTGTTTATTGGGCGACGCGCATACTGAATGCACAATAGGAAAAGATACGCTCGGCCTCGGCGCTGGGTCGATTTCTGTAGGAATACTGGGGGCATTAATAAAAAATCGTCCGGGCGCAAAAAAGCTGCCCGGACGTTAAAAAAGGAGACGATAGTTATCTGTTTAATTGATCAGCTGGTGGGGGAGACTTTGGAATCCACGTGCATTCCCATCCCGGCGGTATGGGCGGAGACCTCGGAAGCCAGATAAAGAACGGCGTTGGCGACCTCCTCGGGCTTCGCGTAGCGCTTGTCCATGGCGTAGGTGCCCGCAAGCATGGCCATAGCCTCTTCGTGGGTCATTTTGTCGCCGAAGAAGTCCTTCTCTATACGCTTCATCATGGGGGTATCAACCGGGCCGGGGCAGATATAGTTCACGTGTATGCCGAGGGGGCCAAGCTCCATTGCCACGCACTTGGTCAGACCGGCCACGGCGTACTTGGAGGACACGTAGGCGCTGTTGCCCGCGGTGGGCTCATAGGCGGCGGCAGAGGCGATGACCACAACTGCGCCGGACTTTTTCTCAATGAGGGTGGGTGCGGCGTATTTCATGGTCAGCATGACGGCGTAGACATTGAGCATGTAGGTCTTTTCAAAGAGCTCAAGGGTCATATCCTGTACGGGGTGGGCCTTGCCCTCGTAGCCCGCGTTGGGTACGACGATGTCCAGGGTGCCGAAGTGGGCCTTGGCCTTCTCCACGAAGGCCTTGATGTCCTCCTCGCGGTTCAGGTCGGCGATGAAGCCCTCTACCTGGCCGTCAGCCGCGTCCAGGGCGGGCAGGAGTGCGTCGATTTTCTCCTGGCTGGTGGATGAGAAGGCCACCTTTGCGCCCTCGGCCAGAAAGCCCTTGATGATAGCGGTGCCTATTCCGCCGGTGCCGCCGGTGACGAGTACGACTTTATCCTTTAATTTGAGATCCATAACTGCTCCTTTCTCCGGTAAAAGTGATTTGAGTGGGTTCGAACAATATTCAAAACTAATTCTAAACCACTTCCGCCCGGGTGTCAATAACATTTGACCGCGGTTTTTTCGCTCTTGACAGAGTGAAGCACAGAGGGTATAATAACAAATGTTGCAAAACAAACGATGCACAACGTTTGCTTTAAGGGAAAGGATGAGATCATATGCCACCCAAAGTGAAGTTTCAAAAAGAGGAGATCATCCGGGCGGCGCTGAATGCCGCCAGAGTAAAGGGCATCGACGCGGTTACGGCCCGGGAGGTCGCCAAAGAGCTGGGCGTATCCACAAGGCCCATATTCACCTATTACGACACCATGGAGCAGCTCAAGGCCGACGTCTTCGAAATGGCGAAGGAGCAGTACCGGGAGTACATCGAGCGGGGACTTGCCGGGCCCGTGCCCTTTCTGGGGGTGGGCCAGCAGTATATCCGCTTCGCCAAGGAGGAGCCGGAGCTGTACAAGCTGCTGTTTCTCACAAGGCCCGACGGGGTGAGCGGCGGGGCCATGGAGGCGCTGGCCTTTTCACAGGAGCTGGTGCGGGACTCCATCATGCGCATATACAACATGGACGCCCGCTCGGCGGAGTGCTATTTCCGGGATCTGTGGCTAATGGCCTTCAGCTTTGCGACACTGATAGTGACGGATGACTGCCCCTATACGGACGAGGAGATGAGCGCCGTATTCACGGAGGTCAGTCTGGCCGTATGCAAGGCCTATAAGGAGATACCGGGCCTTGCCGAGGGCAAGTTCGACAGGGACGCCATATTCAGCGAACTGGTAAAGAAGTAGCCGGGGCGGAGCAAAGACAGAGATAAAAACGCAGCGCGCGTCTCCACGGATGCGCCGGAGCCGGCCGGCAGCCCGGCCGTCCTGTGAAAACGGGGTAAAAAGCCCTCCCTCCGGGCCGTCCGCTCTCTGTCCGGGAGTATAATTGTTATAAGGAGGGAGAACTGTGGACGATTTCAGCGTCGGACTCACCGTGTTTTTTCAGGACCCGTTCTGGGTCGGTGTCATAGAAAGGCAGTACGAGGGAAAGCTGTCCGTCTGCAAGGTGACCTTCGGCGCGGAGCCGAAGGACAGCGATGTGCTGGAGCTCATACTCAGGCGCTATCGCCGGCTGCGCTTCAGCCCGGCGGTGAAAGCGGAACTCAAACAGCGGGCCGACAATCCCAAACGGCGGCAGCGCGAGGCGAAAAAGCTCCTTCAGCGCTCCGGCGTGGGGACAAAATCGCAGCAGGCCCTGCAGCTGCAGCGCGAGGAGATGAAGACCGAGCGCGTTCAGCTCAGCCGTGAGCAGCGCAAAGCCGACGAGCAGAGGAGATTCGAGCAGAAGCAGCAGAAGAAGAAAGAAAAGAGAAAGGGACACTGAACCGGGGCGGGGCCTGTGCAATAATGCGCGAAGATCAGCACTGAGGTGAGAGATATGTTGACGACAAAGCGGCTTATTCTGCGCCGCTGGGAGGACAGCGACGCGGAGAGTCTTTATGAATACGCCAAGGACCCGGATATAGGGCCCGCGGCCGGATGGCCTACGCATAAAAGCGTGGAGGAGAGCCTTGGATCAATAAGGACAGTCCTGTCCCGGGACGAGACCTACGCCATATGTCTGAAAAGCGACAATAAGGCCATAGGTACGGTCGCGCTGAAGCTGAAGGGCTGCACCGACCTGACCGAGAGGGACGATGAGTGCGAGCTGGGCTTCTGGCTGGGCAAGCCCTTCTGGGGCCGGGGCATAATGCCGGAGGCGGCGGGCGAGCTGCTCCGCCGCGCCTTTGAGGAACTGGGCATGGAGCGGGTCTGGTGCGCCTATTATGACGGGAATACAAAGTCAAAGCGCGTGCAGGAGAAGTGCGGCTTCAAGTATCAGTGGACCAGCGAGGGCGTTGACGTCCCCCTGATGCATGAAAAACGCACCGGACACGTGAACTGTCTCACTAAGGAAGAGTGGGCGAAGCTGAATGGATGATCCGGCCTGACGGCCTGATTATAAAAAACTGTTTAAGGAGAACTGTTTGAAAAAGTACAGAGCATCGGAGATTGCGGCATAACCGGGAGGTTTGCGGCGATCGACAGACCTCCCGCCACAGGCAGTTGAAGTCAACAATTTTCAGGAGGTTAAACAATGAATAAAAATGACTATACCATTCGTTTGGAGAGAAAGCAGGATTACAGAGCGGCGGAGGAGCTGGTAAGGGAGTCCTTCTGGAACGTCTACCGTCCGGGCTGCAGCGAGCACTATGTGCTGCATGTGCTGAGGGACGATCCGGCCTTTGTAAAGGAGCTGGACTTCGTCATGGAAAAGGACGGCAGGCTCATCGGGCAGAATATTTTCATGAGGACGGTCATCGACGGGGATGACGGCAGGACTCTCCCGGTCCTGACCATGGGCCCCATATGCATAGCGCCGGAGCTCAGGCGCAGGGGGTACGGCAAGACTTTGCTGGACTACTCCCTTGAAAAGGCCGCGGCCATGGGCTTCGGGGCGGTCCTGTTCGAGGGGAACATCGCCTTCTACGGAAAGAGCGGATTCGACTATTCGACGAGCTTTGGCATACGTTATCACGATCTGCCGGAGGGCGCGGATGCGTCCTTCTTCCTCTGCAAAGAGCTGATACCGGATTATCTCAGCGGCATAAGCGGGGTCTATCAGACGCCCGCGAGCTATTATGTGGACGAGTCGGAGGTCGAGGAATTCGACAGGAGCTTTCCGCATAAGGAAAAGCTGAAGCTGCCGGGACAGATATTCTAAACGAAGCGGCAATGAAAGCGCGTGAGCCGGTACGCCTGTCACAGGCGTACCGGCTCACGGAAGCGGATAGAAGTAAAAGGGGACTTTGCGGATATGGAATACTTCAAAAGGATAAAGCTGAAGGACGGCAGGTATTGCGTCCTGCGTAACGGCAGGGAGGAGGACGGACAGGCCCTGTGGGAAGTATTCATGCTTACCCACGGGCAGACAGACTGGCTGCTCTCATACCCGGAGGAGAACAGCATGACGGCGGAGCAGGAGGCGCAGTACCTGAAGGAAAAGACCGAGAGTGCCGACGGGATAGAGATTCTTGCGGAGCTGGACGGCAGGGTGGTTGGCACGGCCGGCATCGAGCCCGTGGGCAAAAAGGAAAAGGTCAGGCACAGGGCCGATTTCGGCATAAGCGTGGACAAGGCTTACTGGGGTCTTGGCATAGGCCGGGCGCTGACGGAGGCCTGCGTCGAATGCGCCGAAAAAGCGGGATATGTTCAGCTGGAGCTGAATGCGGTGTCGGACAACAAAAAGGCAATAGCCCTGTATGAGAGCGTGGGCTTCAGGGAATACGGCCGGAACCCCAGGGGCTTCCGCTCACGGGTCAGCGGCTGGCAGGAGCTGGTGTACATGCTGCTGGAGCTGGACGGAGAGGAAGGGCGTGACGCAGCGAATGAGGATTGTGAGGGAAAAATGGAGCTTAAATGGGAAGACAACTTCAGTATCAGTGCCGCCTTCGAGTACGGCGCGATACGCATTTCCGGCAACAGGGAGGGCCTTTTGTCCCTGGCGAGCCATCTCATGACTTTGGCACAGGAGGCGCCGGGGAGCCATATACATCTGGATGAGTACAACTCCCTTGAGGAGAACTCCTGCGAAATCATAATTGAGCGGACGGAATAGAGAGAGACATGAGCAAATTTGAGCCCTTATGGAAATGGATAAAGGAGAACGGCAGTGACAGCTTTAAACTGAGCTTTGCCGAGATTGAGGAGATCGCCGGACTGCCGATAGATCACTCCTTTCTGAATTACAAAAAAGAGCTTACTGAATACGGCTTTTGCGTCGGGAAGATATCTTTAAAGGAACAGACAGTGGAGTTCAAGGCTGTGTAAATATAACCGCCCCGCAGTTTTTCAAATTTACAAGGGGTCGGCGCTGAATAAGGTCTGTACATACCGACACTGATTTATAAACACGGTTTCTGCTGTTAAATTGCTTTTTTACATAAAAATCAATATAATGAATCCTTAAGGAGGATTAAGCTGCCTGTATAGATTCTTGAGATACGGAGGGACGATAATGGAAAACAGTATATGCAGTATCTGCGGGAAAACGATCAATGTAAGTCCTGTCCAGGATCCCGGTTATGCCTTTTCGGGATGGCCGAACGTTACTCTGAAAGACGGAAATATGGTTTGCAGTGACTGCGCGGAAAAGGTGAGGATCCTGTATCCCCTGCGCAGTTCAAAGAGATTTATGGAATCGGAGACCCGCTTCGGCTCCTCATTTATTCATGGAAAATCCGTGACGGGAAAAGGCTGGCTCAACGTACTGACAGATCCCCTGGAAGAGCTGACGCTGGAGGAATTCAAACAGGCGCAGATCGACGCGGAGAAGGCTGCGCAGGACATGGCAGCCCGTTTACCGGGAGCAAAGGCCGCTGCGGAAGCGGACTTTACATATCGACATCATGTGAAGTCCGGGGGAACGGACATAAAACCGCATTATTCCGATAAAAAAGAGTATGTTGTCTGTGTAAAGGTGCTGTATGGCGAAATCTGTCCGGGAGACGTTGTCAGCGTTTCCCATAGAGATCGGGAGTATACCGCGAAAGTCGAGGAGGTCTGGTTCTGGAATTATCTGGACAGTCCCCAACGGGCAATCGATAAGGCTTTTGCGGGAACGACGGCAGCGTTATGGTTCCATCAGGATGTCCCGTTCATTTATCCGGGCGACATTCTGGTCGTAAAGGAAAGCTGAGGGAGGTGCGGACATGGCTAATTACAAAATCGGAGATACACGAGATCTGGGAGCCTGCAGCGCCTGTGGAAATGTTATCGTGATCGAAGCTGAAAACGGACTGTTCCGCCCCCAGCGATGCGGCAATCCCGTAAAGCTGGCGGACGGGAACTGGCTCTGCGGATCCTGCCTCAGAAAACTGAGGATCAAATATCCACAGGAATACAGGCTGGACACGAAACAGAAAAAGATGCTGCCCTATGAGCGCGCCGGAGAACTGACTGCGGAGGAAGCCGAGCGGGAGCTGGGGCAGATCCACGACTATCTGGAAGACCTGAGGGAGAAATACGGCTTTCATCAGGCGGTCTTTTCAGTAGAAAAAGCAGATGTGAAGAAGGGCGGACTCCTGAAGCCTTCACTCTATACTGTTACGGGTCATGTGATCTACGGGACGTTTACACCGCTTGATGAGGTGAGTATCGGGCTGAACGGCGGACAGAAAGCGCTGATCAGCTGCCTGTACTATCCTCACAGCATTACCCCTGTTTCTGATATTCAGATTCAGCAGGTAACGGGAAAACTGGTCATAGACTATGCGTGGGCAGAAGGCGGCGAGGAGGCTGCGTTCATTTTCAGGGAAAAAAGCCTGAATCTGAAACCCGGCGACATTATTGTCAAAGACTGATTGACAGGATGCCTGCTCCCCGCAGATGATTGACTCAACCAGTGATATTGAGCCTTAACGGGACCGCATAAACTAACTCGGATGACTGCCGAAAGCGTAAAGCAAGCGCGATGAACTTGTCAGACCGCAGGACAAACAGATGATTATTTGGAGGAAGACTATATGAGACACAAATTGCTGCCGGTGATGCTGGCCCTCTGCCTTGCCCTGCTTGCAGGCTGCGGGCAGAGTCAGGAGGATGCGGAGGATTCAAGCCAGATCGACAGCGCAGGTGTTGAGGCGCAGCAGGAGCCGGAAGAAACAGTATCCTCCGACAGCGCCGCAAATCGGGAGATTTATACCAAATCAGCCTGGACTGCGCTTCAATACAGCGAATACAGTGACGGCAATTATGAGGATGTAATGTCCATTTACTATGGCGAAGCGCTGTTTTTCGACGGGGGTACAGCCACATTGATAGAATACGAAAGGCAGACCGCTTTCGATTATGAAAAGACCGCCGACGGCTTTACGGCGGATATCGGAGGCGTCTCCGTTGAAGCCCTGATCGACGGCGACTCCATGGTGTTAAAAATGCAGGGCCATACCTGGATCATGGCAAAAACCGATATTGATGAGGCCGTGGGCTACGCCCGATCCATTGTGGGCGTTCAGGACATCACGATCCCGTTTGAAAATGGGGAGAGCGGGGACACCCAGTCCGGAAGCGGCAGTGAGCAGCTGAGTGCCGATTATGATGTTTTGCTCGAGGACGAGCTCTGCACGATCGGCTCAGCGGGCGCCTCCATAGTTCAGTGTTATTCGGTCCCGGAATCTGAGGATGCGGCGGTCTATCGCATAAGCATTACAAATAACAGCGGCCAGACGATTGAAATCAGCGCCGGAAGCTCTTATGATTCCGGCAAACCCACCTTTTATGGCTCGATGAACGGTCAGGAAATTACGGCTGTTGTGGCCGCGGACGCAACAGAGTCATCACCGTATTGGTTCGATACGCTCGTTTCAAAACCGCTGATGCCCGGCGAGACGGTCGAGTTGTACGTCTGCGCCGTGACGGATATCAGCAGATTCCCGACCATGGATGAGCTGGCCGATGTCTCGCTGAATCTCACAGCCTCTAATCATGGCGGAGAATTCTGGATACGCGACTACACTGTAGAGCCCTGAGGGATAATGTAATTTAGTCAAAAATTCATACAAAACCGGAAGGAACGATAAGGCGGTTTAGTGTGAAAAAAGAATTTCCGATATTTATAGTGCTCACCATAGTGCTGACCATGGCTTAGGCAGCTATGGCAGTGAAGCCTGGCGCCCGATACAGCGCATAAAGGCGGAGCAGTCCGTTTTTATACGGGAGAGGGTGATGCGGACATTAAACGGCATCAATACGGCCGCCAGACCTATGCTTGTCCATTCAACGGGATAGCTGTCCGGGACATCCTCTGGAGATATACAGGACGCCCCCGCTATCACAGATCGTCTCTTTTACTGACCTGAGTAATATCGGCGTCAAATGCGGACTCATAAATTGTGACGTCTTTCGGCAGCGTGACATGGCGCAGGCTTTCACAGCCGATGAAAGCCCAGTTGCCGATCTCGATGACGCTGTCTGGTATGGTGACCTCCCTTAGGCGTCTGCAGCCCAAAAATGCGCAATCGTCGATTATTTCGACGCCCTCAGGGATGGTGACTTTTGTCAGATTCTCGCAGCCTGCGAACGCCCATTGGCCGGTTCCCATTATCTCCCCCGGCAGGTCAACGGATATCAAACATTTGCAGTCCTTGAAGGCCATGTCGCCGATCTCGGCGACGCTGTCCGGAATACTGACGCTGCGCAGTCTTTTGCAGGAGTCGAATGCGGACTCGCCGATAATCGCTGCGCCGTCAGGGATGACAATGTCGACAAGCCACTCACAGGACTTAAACGCGGACTCAGCTATGCTGGTGACAGTGCCGGGGATGCTCACGGAGACGAGACGGATAGGACAACGAATAAGAACGGTGAAGTCTTTATTGTAAAGCACCCCCTCCCGGGAGGAGTAATGACTGTTTTTTTCGTCGACCTTAATATGCTTCAGGCTGCTGCATTCCCCAAACACATCCTCACCAATTCGGGCGACATTAGCGGGGATCGTGACGTCGGTCAGGGCCCTGCAGTAGGCGAAAGCCCGGTTGCCGATGTTTGTCACGCTGTCCGACAGGGTGAGTTCGCTCAGGCTCAAGCAGCCGTAAAAGGCCTGATCGCGTATGGTGGTGACATTGGCCGGTATGGTGATATCGGCAAGACTACTGCAGTCCTTAAAGGCGGCATGGTCGATATCGGTCAGACTGTCCGGGAGGCTGACGCAGCGCAGGCCGCTGCAGCCGTGGAATGACTCTCTGCCTATACTCACTACGCTGTTCGGCAGGGTGATTTCAGACAGACCCTCACAGTATTTGAATGCCTCCCAGCCGATGACGGTGACGCTGCCCGGAATGGTGATGCCAGTCAGGCTTTTGCACCACGCAAATGCCCCGCTGCCTATGCCGGTGACGCCGTAAGGCACCGTCACGTTTCCGCCCGGACCTCGATATTTTGTCAGAATATTTTTTTCAATTACAAAATCGTTTGCTGTGCTCAAATGGCTTCCCTCCCTGATCTTCTTTTTGCCCCGTATGTCTGTTTGAGTATATATTTTACCATGGAATGAAGCCTGAGACAAGGCGGATGGACAT